>JBATAV010000219.1:0-2011 GCA_049662025.1 Paracoccaceae bacterium
CCGTTTGTGCGCCATGTGGCCCGCGTCAGTAGCAACTTAGGCGGTCTGCCTTGCGTCACCCGGCATGGTGGTGCCCGTGACCCGCCCCACCACCACCAACGGATTCAGCGTCGTGGTGATGACCGAAGCGGAAGTGCCAAGCGCGCGACACAGCCGGGAATGGGAGATGCCCGGATTGTGGAGTATCAGCTCCATGATCATGAACTGCAGTGGCCTAATTCCCTCGACTTCAAACGCCGACTTGAAGATCAAATGCCCGAGATTGAAGCCGCGCCGCAGCAGATGGCCGACCAGATCGCGCAGTATTCCTTATTCGAGTTTGTTCGCTTCTTTCGTCAACTTGTCCCGATGGTCGGCGGGTAGGCCGTACATTCGCTATCGGAATATGACGTTTACTCAAGACCGAAAATCGTTCATCTGAAAAACGAATATTCCGCCGGGTGCACCGGTCAACCACATGCTGCTGGACGCTTGCCGTAAGGAGATGACATGACTGTCCTTATCTCTGGCGCCGGCATTGCGGGGTTGTCGTTGGGGCTGACCCTTCACCAGATCGGCGTGCCCTTCCGGATTTTCGAGTCTGTGAAGGTTCTGTAACCGCTGGGCGTCGGCATCAATCTGCAGCCAAGCGCTGTGCGCGAGCTTTTCGATCTGGGGCTGGAAACCGAACTGGACGCCCTTGGCGTACGGACCCGCAGCTACGGCTTCTACACCAAAAGCGGCCGCGAGATCTGGACAGAGCCGCGCGGTACCTGGGCCGGCTATCGCTGGCCGCAATACTCGGTTCATCGCGGTGCGTTCCAGATGATGCTCTATCGCACGCTGATCCTGCGTGCTGGCGAAGATTGCGTGGTCACCGCAAGTCGGGCCAGCGGCTTCACGAACCACGCCGACAAGGCGATGCTTCACCTTCAGGGCCCGTCCGGCCCGTTCCCGGCCGAAGGCCAGCTGATCATTGCCGCCGATGGGATTCACTCGGCGATCCGCCACCAGATCTATCCCGATGAGGGCGCGCCAATCTGGGCCGGGGCGGTGCTGTGGCGCGGCACCACCCAAGCGGCGCCGTTTCTTGATGGCGGAGCCATGGTGCTGGCCGGACATGACAGCCAGCGCTTCGTCGCCTATCCGATCACTGGGCCAGACCCGGAAACAGGGCTTGCCACGATCAACTGGATCGCCGAAATCCGGGTTGATCCGGCGCAGGGCTGGAACAAGGAAGACTGGAACCGCGCCGCCGACACCGGTGATTTCCTGCCCGCCTTCAAGGATTGGGTGTTCGACTGGCTGAATGTGCCGGCGCTGATCCGCCGCGCCGACAAGGTCTATGAGTATCCGATGGTGGATCGAGACCCGATCCCGCGCTGGACCGAAGGCCGCGTGACGCTGATGGGCGATGCCGCGCACCCGACCTATCCGGTCGGCTCGAACGGCGCGACGCAGGCGATCATCGATGCGCGGCTGATCGGGGCCAGCCTGCGCGACATCGGCGTCGGACCAGAAGCGCTACTGGCCTATGAAGGCATTGCAAGACCGCGCACGCGCGAAGTGATCCTTGCAAATCGCGGCAGCGGGCCGGATGCAATCATGCAATTGGTCGAAGACCGCTGCGGCGGGGTTTTCGAGCGGATCGACGATGTCATCCCGCGCGCGAAACTGGCGGCCCATGCCGCAAGATACAAGCAGCTTGCCGGGTTCAGCATCGAGGCGCTGAACGCCGAAAGCCCACTTGTCGGCGCGTATGCGGGTGGGCCAGGCCAATGAACGCTGCCCGCGAACCCGGCCCGTCGCTGCCGCCACCCGGCCTTGTGCATCTTGCGGATTTCTCGATCACGGTCGCGCCGCCACCGATCATCGGCGAGGCTGGAGCTTGCGGGCGGCGGTTCGTGGCGATCTTGGGGGGCACGGTTCGCGGCAGTCGGCTGTCCGGCACCATCCTCCCCGGCGGCAGCGACGATCAGCGCGTCGGGGTCGATGGCGTCGTCCACATCCACGCCCGCTACCTGATCGAGAC
>JBATAV010000220.1:0-4011 GCA_049662025.1 Paracoccaceae bacterium
ACCGAAGCCGCCGCGGCCACCCCCGCCGCCGGCCCCGACAGCGCCAGCGCCAGCGGCCGCGACGAGATCGAGTCGGCCGAGGCCATGCCCCCCGCCGAATGGAACATGTGCAACCCGGTCTGCGACCCGATCCGATCCACCAACCGTTTGAGATACCGCGCCACCAGCGGCATCAGTGCTGCGTTCATCGCGGTGGAATTGGTCCGCTCATATTCGCGCGGCTCGGGGTTGAGTTGGTGAGACAGCGCCACGAAGGGAACGACTCCCTCCAGCGCTTTGCCGACGCGGGTTTCATGGTCGCCGTTCAGGTAGCTGTGGATCAGTGAAACAGCGACCGACTCGACGCCAAAGGCCTTTACCTCGCGGGCCAGCCGCGCGATCTCCGCCCCGGTCAGCGCGGTGATCTCGGCGCCCTGCGCGTCGGTACGCTGCCGCGCCTCCAGCCTGCGATTGCGCGGAACCAGCGGTTCGGGGCGCGGCGTCACCGCCATCTTGTACAGCTCGCGCCGGTTCTGCCGGCCGATGTCCAGCACCTCGGCAAAGCCCTCGGTGGCGATCAGCGCAATCGGTGCCAACCGGCCCTCGACAATGGCATTTGTGGCCATCGTGGTGCCGTGCATGATGTCGGACACATCGGAAAGCTCCAGCCCGACTGACCCGCAGGCCGCGATGATCCCCGCGACCGGATCGGTCTGGCTCAACACCTTGCCCATGCGGACGCGGCCGCCCGCCGGGTCTACCGCCACCACGTCGGTGAACGTTCCCCCGATATCAATCCCAAGTAGCCAGGCAGCAGTCATCGCAAAGTTCCCGATCCAAACCCGTGTTCTGGAAACCACGGAGGCAAAAAGCTCGATACGGGCAGCATCGCACTCCCGGCCACGCCAGATAAAATGTATTAAATCTTTTCGCTACAAAGAGGCACTCTATACCCCATTGGTAAGACGTATGCCTTTCCTGTGACGGCCGATGAGGTAGCCCGCCCTACACTGGCCGTAGGGATACGCGGGTTGCGCGAGGCGCCTGTCCTCAAGCCAGGAGGCCAAACCATGGGAGAGTATAGCTAAATTTTCGTCGGATTGGATGTGGCCAAAGACCGGCATGCTGTTGCCATCGCCGTGCCGGTGACCGTACCAAGACGAACCGCCGGAATGCGGAGATGCTGGCGCGCCTGTCCCGGTCAGGCGAATTGACCAAATCTGGGCACCGGACGCCCACGAAGCCATGCGTGGCTTGATCCGCGCCCGTGAGGCCGCCGAAAGAGGCCGCACCCGCAAACGGCAGCAGTTACGATCTTTCCTGTTGCGACACGGCAAGGTTTATCCGGGCCTGACGGCCTGAGGCACCAAATATCTGCGCTGGCTGCAGGAGATCAGTTTCCCGCTTGCGGGGCGCTGCCGTACAAAACATGTTCCAAAGAGCATCCCCCAATGAAGGGTCAAACGTACCACCTCTTCGCGCGTCAGGTATTCGGCAGAAGGCGCCTTGTCGCGGCGCATCACGGCCGCGATTTCATGCATGATCACGGCGCGGCTCCGCATGTCGATGGCGTTCCAGCCCCTGCCCGCCACCAGCACCGCCTCGATCGCCATTTCCATTTCGCCGTCCGAGGCATCGGCGAATTCGGCAATCCGCTCTTCGGTTGTCGGATCGATGACACCCAGCCGTTTCGTGGATCTTCTGGCGACAAGGGCGCCGTCAATGAACAGTTTGCCGGCCAGGGTTCGGAAGGGTTCGGTGGCGGTCACGGTCGGGGCCTCCCAGCAAAGGAGTGCAGCGTTTTTCGGTCAGAATGTCACCAAATGCAATCCAGCCAAGCACCTTGGCCTTGCCGCGGCATTGACCTTCCGGGGCCGAGTCGCGCATATCGCCTTCGGCGGAACGATTGGGCGCAAGGCGGCGTGCAGGCCGGTGTCACAAATTCGACCATCTCGCTGATCGAACGGGAGACGCATTCGCTGGCCTCGCTGCACCGACTCCTGTCTGCAGTGCCGATTGCAATGGCTGATTTCCTCGCCCTGCCGACATCGCAGAAAAACGTCATGTTCTTTGACCGCAGCGATCTGGCGGCGGTGGCACGCGGCGAGACGGATCTGCGGGTTCTGGCGGCAGAACGGCGCGACAAGACGCGTCAACGGTTCATCGACCGCTATCAGCCCGGCGCTGGCATCGGTCATGCCACATCTACCGTTCATGGCAGACGAAGCCCGGTACCATTGCAATCTCGCGGATTTTCGTGTGGTCGCGCGCCCGGGCCTTTCGGGCGCGCGATCGGTGTCAGCGCAGGACGTTGGTCCAGACGCGGTCGATCAGGCTCTGCGAATTGGCATTGCAGGAGAAGGAAAAGACCATCTTCGCATCGTCGGGGATGTTGATCTCCGGCGCGTTGCGCAGGGACTCATCCATGAACTCTTCCTGCCCGGAAATCGGGCCGCCATAGCCCGCGAAGTTGGACTGCATGCCCATGTTTTCGGGCTCCATCATGAAGTTCATGAAGATCTTGGCGTTTTCGACGTTTCCCGCCGAGACCGGGATCATCAGCCCGTCGGCCCAACCGATGACGCCTTCCTTCGGGTAGGCATAGACCAGTTCCTTGCCGACTTCCTCGGCCAAGAGTCGCCCCTTGTAGGCATAGCCATTCCAGTGGTCCGAGATGATGGTATCGCCGTTGATCAGCCGGTCGTTCATGCCTTCGGAGGCATAGGCCATGACATAGGGCTTTTGCGCCAGCAGCAGATCCTGCACCTTCTGCATCTCGGCCGGGTCTTCGTTGCAGAACTTCTGGCCCAGATAAAGATGCGCCTGATTCACGATCTCCTCGGGTGACTTGAACACCGAAATCCGTCCGCGCAAATCTTCTGTCGGCTGAAAAAAGTCGGCATAGGAGTCGAGCTTCTTGCCGAGGAGGTCAGGGCGATACGCGATCGAGGCCGTGCCCCAGTGGAACGGGGACGAGTATTTCTGCTCAGGGTCCCATTCCGGCTTGCGCCAGCGCTCCTTGACGTTCTTGTAGTTCGGCATGGCGCTCACGTCGACTTCCTGCACCAACCCTTCCGAGATGTAGATCGGGATGAAATTATGGCTCGGCACGATGATGTCATAGCCGGTCGCACCCGCCTGCATCTTGGCCAGAAGTGTTTCGTTGGAATCGTAGGTGTCGAGCGTGACCTCGATCCCGGTTTCCTTCTCGAACTTCGCGATCACCTCGGGCGAGGTGTAGTCGGTCCAGTTGTAGATGTGCAGCTTGCCTTCCGCAGAAGCCAGGCCGGCAACGAATGTCAGCGTGACGGAAGCGCAGAGCATTGATTTGATGTTCATTTTACCTCTCCATTGGTCTTTTGGTTTCAGTGCGCGTTCTGTCCCGGCTTTTGCCGGGTTATGAACCAGTAGGCGGTGACGAGCACGACCGAGAACAAGAGCAGGATCGAGGACACCGCATTGACTTCGGGCGTGATCCCTTGACGGATCATCGAGTAGATATAGACCGGCAGCGTCGTGTCGCCGGCCCCCGCCACCATCAGCGTGATGATGAAGTCATCCATCGAGATCACGAAGCTCAGCATCGCGCCGGCCAGCACCCCCGGCATCAGCAGGGGCAGCGTGACCAGGCGGAACGTCTCCCAGTCCGAGGCGTAGAGATCGCGCGAGGCCTGTTCCAGCGTGGTGTCCATCCCCTCCAGCCGGGCCCGGATCGGCATGAAGGCAAAGGGGATGCAGAAGGTGGTATGCGCGATGATGACGTTGCCAAGGCCAAGGTTGAGGCCGATGCTGGAAAAGAACACCAGCGTCGCCACCGCCGTCACGATCTCGGGCACCATCAGCGGCAGCGTGATCAGGCCAAGCGTGGCCCCCTTGCCCTTGAACGCACCGCCGCGCGCCAGCGCCAGGGCGGCCAGTGTCGCGCAGGTGGTGGCGATGGCGGTCGCCGACATCGCGACGATCAGCGAGTTCATCGCCGCCTTGCGGATGTCGGCGTTGGCGAAGACCTTGGCATACCAGTCGGTGCTGAAC
>JBATAV010000221.1:0-2879 GCA_049662025.1 Paracoccaceae bacterium
CCTCGGCCCCCGGCGCGCGCAGCCAGCCGTCCTGGGGGAAGGCCACCAGTTGCAGGTCCATCTTGCCGCGGATGATTTCCCGCACCTCCAACAGCGCCTCGACGGTGCGGAAACTGGGGTCGGTCACGTCCACATGGCTGCGGATCGCCAGCACGCCCTTGGCCATCGCTTGCGCGCAATAGTCCAGCGCGCGAGCGATGATATCGTCGCGTGATTGCAGACGCTTCAGCTCGCCCCACAGCGCGATGCCTTCCAGCAACGTGCCCGAGGCATTCACCCTTGGCCGGCCATAGGACAACGTCGCATCCATGTGGAAATGGCAATCAATCAGCGGCGCGCTGACCAGTTTGCCGGTGGCGTCGATCACCTGAGCGGCGCGGGCGGTGATGCCGGGTTCCACGGCAGTGATGCGGCCTTTGGCGATGGCGATATCGGCCTGGGTGCCATCGGGCAGAAGGCCGCCCTTGATGATCAGATCGGGGGTCATGTCTGACGCTCCGCATAGGTGGGGAATGGCAGGGTGCGCAGGGTTCCCGCCCGGCGCAGGCATTCTGCGTGATCGGCGATCTCGCCCAGGGTGGCAAACCAGGCGCCACTGGTCAGCACGGTTTCCAGCCAGCGTTCCACTACCTGCCAGCGCGCCCGCCGCCCGGTCAGGAAAGGATGCCAGACCGCGTGCCATAGCCCGCCATCGGCGCGCGCCGCCTCGAACTCCTCAAAGAACGGCGCCAGCCCTTCGGTGGGTCCGCGCACAGGCATCATGTAACCGATCTCGGCGAAATGGGCGAAGGGTGGCCAATCGTCGATACCCCAATGGGTGGGAACCTCGATCAGGGTCCGCCCGCCCAGATCCAGCGCATAGGGCTGGTCATCGGCCATCATGGAACTGTCATAGGCAAAGCCGCGATCCGACAGCAGTCCCGGTGTGTCATTGGTCAGCAGGTAGACCGGCGCGCGGTAGCCGCGCGGCCTTGTGCCGGAAAACGCCGCCAACGCCTCCAGAGCGCGATCCAGATCTTCGGCCTGTTCGGCAGGGGTCCGGGCCGAGGGGTTTTCGTGGATCCAGCCGTGGCAGCCAATCTCGTGCCCGCCTTTCAGTATCGCCTCAACCGCATGGGGATAGGTTCTTGCACACCAGCCGGGAATGAAAAACGTCTGCTTCATCCCCAGCCTGCGATATGTCTCCAATATGCGCGGCACGCCCACAGTGGGCCCGTATTGACCCATGCTGATGGCATAAGGCCGCTTCCATCCGTCGGGATCATTGGCGTGGATGAGGCTGTCGGCGTCCATGTCAAAGGTGATGGCGGCGGCGAAGGGGGCGGCGGTGGGCCACAGCATCGGCTATCCTTCCATCACATGCACTTGGGCGGGATCCCATCCCAGCCAGAAGTCCTGCCCGCTTTCGGGCTGCAAATCTTCCAATTGCGCCTCGGTCACCTGTGCTTTCCATTCGGCGCCATCCGGGGTTTCGAAATAGCAGATGATGCCGGTTCCGGCGAATTCTTCTGACAGGAAGGATGCCCGGATCGCGGCCCCTGCATGCCGCTCGCGCAGCACGGTCACCCGGTCCGCAGCAACCACGATCTGTGCGGCACCATCCGGTGCCGTCACCGGCACATCGCCGTGGGCCGATGTCAGCACGCCCGATTTGACCTGCCCCGCCAGAATGTTGTTCCTCCCCACGAATTCCGCCACGAACCGCGTCTTTGGCCCGCGAAAAATTTCTTGCGGGCGGCCGATCTGTTCAATCTCGCCATGCCCCATGATGACCACGCGGTCGGCCATCGCAAAGGCCTCGGATTGCGAGTGGGTGACATAGACAAAGGTGATGCCAAGCTCTTTTTGCAGTTTGGTCAACACGCCTTGCATGCGGATCACCAGATGCGCGTCCAGCGCCGACAGGGGTTCGTCCAGCAGCAGCATTTCCGGTTCGGTCACCAAAGAACGCGCCAGCGCAACCCGCTGCCGCTGCCCGCCTGACAACTGTTCAATCCGGCGGGTGGAAAACTCGGCCAGCCCCATCCGGTCCAGCCACAGCATCGCGCGGTCGTGGCGTTCCTTGGCCGCCACGCCCCGCATCTTCAGGCCAAACTTCACATTCTCGACCACGTTCAGAAACGGGAACAGCGCCAGAGATTGCCAGACAAGCGGCGTGTCGCGGTGGTGCGGTGGCACGTCGTTCATCACCTTGCCGCCGATCAGGATGGTGCCGGAACTGGGCGCCTCCAATCCCGCCAGCATCCGCAGCGTGGTGGTCTTGCCACAGCCCGATGGCCCCATCAACGCGAGAAACTCGCCCCGCTGAATATCCAGATCCAGCGACTTCACCGCCACATAAGTGCCGAACCGCTTGTGAATGGCGCGGAACTGGACAAGAGGCTCAGGCATGTCGGCGTCTCCGGAATATCAGGACCTGCGCCGCGATCACCAGCGACATCGAGGTCAGGAAAACCACCGTGCCGATGGCATTGATCTGCGGATCGACATTGCCCTGCAGGATTTCAAGGATCATCACCGGCACCGTCCGGTTCAAGCCCGAGACGAACCAGGCCACGATAAATTCGTCAAACGACACCGCCGCCGTCAGGCAAAGCGCCGACACGATGGCGGGCGCACAGAACGGCAGGATCACATGCCGCATCGCCGTCCATTGCCCGGCCCCCAGGTTCCAGGCCGCAGCCTCCAGCGAGGCATCCATCTGCGACAGCCGCAACCGGCAGATAGCCATCGCAAAGGGCGTGGCCAGCACGACATGGGCAATGACAATCCCGGTCAGCGTGCCCGAAAGCCCCACCTGCGACAGCCAAGCCAGCATCGCGAGGCCCATGATGACCAAGGGCAAGGTCGGCGGCAGCAGCGCCAGCGCCAGATAGGCC
>JBATAV010000222.1:0-9890 GCA_049662025.1 Paracoccaceae bacterium
GACTTGATCAGCATCAGTGCGAACAATACCTCGCTCCAGGCCGAGGTGAAGACAAACCCCAGCGTCGCCCCCAGCCCCGGCAGCGTCAGCGGCAGGATCACCTTGCGCAGGGATTGGAACCGGGTGCAGCCATCCATCATCGCGGCGTCTTCCAGATCCTTCGGGATGCCGTCGAAAAAGGACTGCATCAAGAAGGTGGCAAAGGGGATGTTGAAGGCGGTGTAAACCAGCACCAGACTGGACAGCGAATTCAACAGCCCCAATGTGGCAACGATCCGATAGATCGGCGCGATGATCATCAAGAGCGGAAACATCTGCGTCAGCAGCATCAGCGCGATCACCACCTTCTTGCCGCGAAACTCGAACCGCGAAAAGGCATAACCCGCGCCCGCCGCAATCAGCGTGGCGGCAGCGGCGGTCGACAGCGAAACGATCAGCGAATTGCCAAAAAACCGCAGAAAATCGGTCTGCCAGATCACGGTAGCAAAGTTGCCGCCGGTGAATTCCGAAGGCCAGATAGCTGTGCCTTCAGTATAGATCAGCCGGTCGGGGGTGACGGCGATCTTGATCAGCCAATACAGCGGAAACAGCGCAAAGATCAGGTAAAAGGCAATCGCAGCCAGCTTGGCCGCCTTCAGCACCGGATTTGATCTTTTCCAGCCTGCCATGTCAGATCTTTACCAGCTTGCGGCGCAAAAACAGCACCAGCACCGCGTATAAGAACAGCAGGATCAGCAACACCACTGCCAGAGTCGAGGCATAGCCGAAATCCAGCTTCTTGAAGGCGGTAGTAAAGACATAGGTCGACAAGATCTGCGTCGAGTTGGCAGGCCCGCCGCCGGTCATGATAAATATCAGATCGGCGAAATTGGCTATCCAGATGGTGCGCAGCATCACCGTGATAGCGATCATCGGGGCCAGGAAGGGCAGGGTGATCTTGGTGAAACTTTGCCAGGCACTGGCGCCGTCGATGTCCGCGGCCTCATACAACTCAGACGGAATGGATTGCAGCGCGGCCAGCAGGGTGATGGCAAAGAACGGCACGCCGAACCAGACGTTGGCGGCAATCGGCCCCCAGATCGCCAGATCGGGGTCGGCGAGGATATTGTAGGGCTCAGGCAGGATGCCAAGTGCTGCCATCCAGTGCGGCAAGGGGCCGATGATGGGGTTGAAAAGCCAGGCCCAGACCAGCGCCGACAGAAAGGCAGGCACCGCCCAGGGCAGGAATACCAGCGCCTGAAACAGCTTCTTTCCGGCGAAATGGGTGTTCAGCAAAAGTGCCAGTCCCAGCCCCAGAAAGAACTGGAAGAACAACGAACCAAAGGTCCAGACAAGGGTGTTTTCCAGTGCAATCCAGAACTTCTTGTCGCTCCACAAAGCGACGTAGTTTTGAAACCCGACCCAGGTCGCCTCGTTGGGGCGCAACAACATGACCGACTGGAAGGAATATGAGATTCCGATTGCCAATGGCATCAGAATGACCAGCGCAATCAACACGATCGCGGGCGTCAGATAGAGAAACGGCTCGACCACATGGGTCCAATAGAGCGAGCGTCGCGCCCGGATTTCTCCGGGCGCTGTGCTGTGCTTTCGCGTCACTGCTTGGCTTTCCACGCGGCATATTCGCCGGTCAGGAAGCTGGCCCATTCATCGCCGAGCTCTTGCGCCGTCTTCTGGCCCAACAGCGCCTCTTGCGCACTGTCTTTCAAGATGGTCGAGGTGAAATAACCCCACTGCTCCAGATAGGTCGGCATGATCGTCGGGATGTAGCTGTCCGAATTCAGCTCTTCGAACCAGCCCTTGAACTGCTCGGTCTGATAGTAGGGGTCTTGATCGGCACCCTGATGGATCGGAATCACGCCGACACGCTTGGACCAGGTGGCGTTGGATTCCGGGCTGGAAAGATAGGCCACCAGGTTCCACGCCGCATCCGGGTTGGCGGTGCTGTTGAACACCGACCAGCCGGCATAACCGATGGTCGGGAAAGCCTTGCCCGCCGGGCCGACCGGCATCGGGATCACGGCAAAATCTTCCGGCGCCATCCGTTCGGCGACGGCGATCAGCGCATCGGGGTCCTGGTCAAGAAAGGCGCAGGTGCCGGAATAGAAGCCCGCCACGATTTCGTTGAAGCCCCAGTTCACCGAATCTTTCGGCGCATAGCCCTTCTGGTAGATGTCCATCAGGAACTGCAGACCCGCGACCGAGCCGGGTTCGTTGATGCGGCTTTTGCCGTCGGCGGTGAAGAATTCGTTGGTGCCGTTCATCACGGCCGCCATCATGATCCAGCCGTTGGTGCCGCCGGGGCCGCCGCGCAAGCAGTAGCCGTATTTGCCATCCAACTTGGACACCGCCTCCATCGCGGCCATGAATTCATCCATGGTCTTCGGCGGTTCGGCCACGCCGGCCTCGGCCAGCAGTTTCTTGTTGTAGAACATCGCTCGCAAGTAAAACCCGTATGGAATTTCCGTCATCTTGCCATTGGCGAGCTTGCCCATGTCGATGGTCTTCTGGGTCAGGGTGGAGCCATATTCCCAGCTTGCGATGCGGTCATCCAGCGGCATCAGCTGATCGGCATAAAGCGCCTGCCAGGTGTCGGGCATCTCGATCACGTCAGGGATGTCGCCGCCCGCAACCATGGTGGCGACGGTCTCGAACGCCTGGCCCCAGGGAACCGAGACGATTTCTACCTCAATCCCCGGATTGGCGGCCTTGTAGCCATCGACCAGGCCTTGCAGCACCTCGGTCCGTTCCGGGCTGGTGATCACTTCGACCAGCTTCAGCGTCTCGGCATTGGCGGCGCTGCCCATCAGCAGGGCGACTAGCCCAGTCAGCTTGAAAAGTCTTTTCATTTCTGTCCTCCAGATTCCGTTGGTTCAGGTATTTCTGTGCTGCAGGGCGGACTCGATATCCGCCCACAGGTCTTCCGCCGACTCCAGCCCCAGGCTGAAGCGCACAAGGTTTGGCGACACGCCGAATTTGCGCATCGAATTGAATTCCCCGGCCTGTGCCAGCCCGACGCTGGCGGGCAGGATCAGGCTTTCAAAGCCGCCCCAGCTGACGCCCAGCCGGAAATGCCGCAGCGCATCTGCCAAGCGCGGGATGTTGACGCTGTCGTCAAACTCAACCGACATCAGCCCCGACCGTCCGGTCAGTCCGGGCGTGGAATTGGCGCCGGGAGAGTTGACGCGCCGCACGCAAGGCAACGCCGACAGCCGGTCGACGAACATGTTGGCGGTGTCCTGATGCTGGCGCATCCGCGGCACCAACGTGCGAAGGCCACGGATCAACAACCAGGCCTCGAACGGGGCCAGCTTGGCGCCGAACAAGGGCAACGACAGATCGCGGATCATACCGATATGCGCGGCAGACCCGACAACCACCCCGGCCACCGTATCGGAATGCCCCGAGATGTATTTCGAGGCCGAATGCAGCACGACGTCGATGCCGGAGGCGATCGGCCGCTGATGCACCGGCGTCGCCCAGGAATTGTCGATCATCGTGATCGTGCCGTGGCGTTTGGCATGGGCCGCCACCTTTGGCAGGTTCAGCACCGAAAACACCACCGAAGTGGGGCTTTCCAGATAGGCCACCTTGACGCCTTTCAACAGTTCTGGGTCATCCTCGAATGCCGCAAGCGGATGATAATCCACCGCAATCCCGAACGGCCGCAGGATCCGTTCCATGAAGCGGTAGCTGTCGGGGTAGACATGCTCCACACAGGCCAGGCGATCACCGGGACGCAGAAAGGCCATCAGCGTGGCGGAAATGGCCCCCATGCCGCTGGAAAAGCCCACCCCCGCCTCGGCGCCCTCGGTGGCGGCCATCATCTGCTCGAAGGCAGACACGGTAGGATTCTGCACCCGCGTATACATTGCCTGATCGGTGCGGCCCGCCATGCGGTCTTCAAAATCCTGAAAGCTGCCGAAGGCGAACAGCGAGGTCTGATAGATCGGCGGGGTGATCGAGCCGCCCTGCCCTTCGGCCACACCGGCCAGCAGGGTTGCAAGATCGGGGCGGCGTTCGGGGTCAGGCATCGTGTCCTCGTGCGATTTCGGTTGCGACGATGTCCACATCGTCCAGGATCCGCTCCATCACCGCCACGGCGCGCGGCTGATCGCCGTTGATGATCGCCAGCGCCAGATCGCGGTGCAGCGGAATGGTCGCATGGCCCAACTGCGGTTGGTTGAACGGCGCCTCGTAAATATCGTGAAAACCGCGGTGGATCTGGTTGATGACCTTGCCGAACAGCGGATTTCCAGTGGCGTCATGAATGGCCGCGTGAAAGCGGTAGTCAGCCGGACGCCAGTCTTCGCCCGCGTCATGGTCCGCAAGAAGCTCGGCCATACGCAGGGCAATCAGTTTGCGGGCCTCGTCGGTTGCACTGCGGGTGGCAATACGCACGGCCTCGATCTCCAGCGGGCGACGGACGGCCAACATCCGGTGCAGACTGTTCGCCTCGATCTGTACGGTCAACGGCAGGTGCAACGACCTGGTCGAAACTTCGGCGACGATCCTGGTGCCTGCCCCCTTGTTACGTGCGATGATGCCTAGCGTTTCCCACTGCCGCAACGCCTCGCGTACGGTGGACCGGCCAAGGCCAAAGCGGCGAGCCATCTCGACCTCGGGGGGCAAGCGGTCGCCCACACCCAGCCCCTCGGCCTCGACCAGCTCTGCCAAGAGGCGAAGCACGTCGCGCGGCCGCCGCTCTGTCGAGCCGGCAAGGCTGTTGGAAGAATGTCTCAAGATGATCTCTACAATGAAGGCGGCAAAGGCCGGAAGCGACTCGAGGACAAAGGTGAATTATGTCTGACAATGTGTCAACAATGTAGGACATAATTCCAAACCGGGATATTGCACCAAGCGCACGAAGTTTACCTTGCACGGACGAGATCGCACCCTTGGCCGAACAGAAAGGCTATGATCGATGATGGTCGTGCTTTCCCCCGTGGGGCCCGCCATTTGCCGCGACACAAGCGACTTCAGGTTGGGGCAGACCGATATTTGGCAACCTGTGCCCCGGATACGTCCTGGAGGGTAGTTCCACGGCGGGAGATCGTCGTTCCGGCTTTGTTCGTGGCAGTTGACGATTGCGCGGAGGGTCGCGGTGAATCATGCATTGGGATCGACGCCGTTCAGCTTGCTGGTTTTGATCGGCGAAGCGACCGTGGCCCGGTTCTCTGCGCCTAAATCGTGGCCGGCGATGATTGGAGCTGACTGCTCCTTCCATGCAGCATATCGGGCAGCGGGGTCTCTACTACGGTTCTCAGCCTCGATGCCGTAGAGTTCGCTGAAGCGGCAAACCCCGTTCGCGGCAATCCACCGGCGGACGGGCCATTGCGCGCAGTCGCCGTAAGTGGTCGCGGGGCCGATGCGGGAGATTTCGACCAGCTTGTGGCGGGCATATCGGTCCAACAATGGCGGACAAGAACCGCCTGCCAGACCAAGGGATCACACAAACGGTCGTTTTCTGTTCCTCTTGCCCTGCCCTGCCCAGCGCCAAGGCTGTAGGCAGGACAGAACCCCATGACGAACCTTTGCGGTTCTCAGAACCAGCCAGCGTTGTCGCGCGCAGACCGACATCCTGCCACTCGTCCCGACGATCCACATTAACAGCCATCAACAGCGGATCGTTCGAAATGCCCTAAGGTCGGTTTGGATCCCAAAGGTGCCTTCGGCATCAGCCCTGAAGAAATGCGTGTGTCGGCAAGGTGTTTGGATGAGCGAGCAGTCCCAGGTAGAGGTGATCGCCTTTCTGTCGGAGGCGAGGAACCTGCCGGGCCGCGCACCGGTTGAGGTCGTGCACACGCATGGGGCCATCGTCTTTCTGAGTGATCGGACCGCCTACAAGATCAAGCGTGATGTGCGTTATGACTACCTCGATTTCTCCACCTTGCAGAAACGCCATGACATGCTTGTGCGGGAACTTGAACTGAACGCGCCAGCGGCGCCCTCGATCTATCGCGACGTGTTAGCCGTCACCCGCGACAAGGGCGGCCGGTTGCATCTGGGGGGAAAGGGCGAGGCGGTGGAATGGGTGCTGCGGATGCACCGGTTCGATGCCGTGGATGAGCTGGACAAGGTGGCGGAGCGCGGCGCGCTGGATGACCGGATGGCGGCGCGGCTGGGCGAGGTGATTGCGCAGTATCATGTCACGTCGCCGCCGCGCCGGGAGACCACGGGTTCCGATCTGATCGGTGCCATTCTGGACGAGTTGCACACCGCTTTCGCGGCCATGACAGGCAAGCTGGAGGCCGATCAGGTCAGGCAGTATCGCTCGGCCAGCGAACGCGTTTTCCGTCGGGTCGCCGACACTCTGGATGTCCGCAGCAAGGATGGCCACGTCCGGCGCTGCCACGGCGATCTGCACTTGCGCAACATCGTGTTGATCGGCAGTGAGCCGACCCTGTTCGACGCGCTGGAATTCGACGAGACGCTTGGCACCTGCGACGTGCTTTACGATCTGGCTTTCCTGTTGATGGATCTGCGGCACATTGATCTGGCAAGGGCGGCGAACATTGTCCTGAACAGCTATTTGTTTCACGCTGCCAGCCCCGATCACCTTGCCGGCCTGTCGCTGTTGCCGTTGTTTCAGGGCATCCGCGCCGCGATCCGGGCGATGGTCGCGGTGCAGACGGCGCGGTTCAACCCGGACGACGATCTGCTTTTGCCCGGGGCGCGCGGGTATCTGTCTGGTGCGCTGGCGTTCCTCAACCCTCCCCCCGCGCAGCTGATTGCGATCGGCGGGCCTTCCGGCACCGGCAAGACGGTGCTGGCGGCATTGCTGGCGCCCGGGATCGGCGCGGCACCGGGAGCGGTGCATTTGCGCAGCGATCTGGAGCGCAAGGCGCTTTTCGGCGTAGCGCCGCTCAGCCGGCTGCCGGGGTCGGCCTATGGGCCGGGGGTGAATGCGCGCGTCCACAATATCCTGCGCGACAAGGCGTGCGCCATCCTGTCGGCCGGGCATTCAGTGATCCTCGACGCCACCTGGCTGGATGAAGAGGAGCGCGTATTGCTTCCCGCCCTTGCCCGGCAGGCCGGGGTAACGTTCGCGGGCCTGTGGCTTCGGGCAGACCTGGAGATTCTCGAAACGCGGGTCAGCAAGCGCTGCGGCGACGCATCCGACGCAGATGTCACGGTCGTTCGCCGACAGGCCGAACGGATGAGCGTTCCGGCCTCTTGGACGCAGGTCGATGCCTCGGGCAGCCCTGACGAAACATGTCGGCAGGCGTTGCGCAACCTGACGGGGCCGGCAGGGCCGCAAACCGCAACCCGAAGCCGCTGATGACAGCGCGGCTTGATGCTTTTATGGAGAGAGATGACCGCGCGTGATATCATGCTGCTGATCCGGATCATCTTCTTCGGCAGCCTTCTGGGCAACACCTTCGACGCCTTTCCCACTCGTCTGCGCGGGCAAAAGGCAAAAGGCAGCAGCGCGGTCTTCGAACTTTTGTTCTATCTTGCAACCTTCTGGCTGATGCTGCCGGCAAAATGGATACTGCCGCGACGGCGCTCTGCCGTTGAGATGTCCACCGAAATCGGAGGCAAGCCATGAAACAAGGCACCCAGATCAACCTGTGGTATGTCCTGATTGCCGTGATGGGTGTTGTTCTCATTCGTGATCTCTGGGTGCAAAGCCAGACGATCCAGGCGATCCCATACAGCCTGTTCGAGAAATATCTCGATGACGACAAGATCGACGAAGTAGTGATCGGCAGCAACACGATCAGCGGCACGTTCAAGGCCGCGCAGGACGGCAAGACCGGCTTCGTGACAACACCGGTTCCGCCCGCGGTCGCCGCGCGACTTGAGGGCCATGACATCACCTTTTCCGGCGCGGTCGAGAACACCTGGTTCACCACACTTCTGTCATGGGTTCTGCCGGCGCTGTTCTTCGTCGGCATCTGGATGTTCGCAATGCGTCGCATGGGCGGCGGGCAGGGCATTGGCGGTCTCATGACGGTCGGCAAAAGCAAGGCCAGGGTCTATGTCGAAAGCGATACTAAAGTGACCTTCGCCGATGTAGCCGGTGTCGACGAGGCCAAGGCCGAATTGCAGGAGGTCATCGACTTTCTGAGAAACCCCAAGGAATACGGCAGCCTTGGCGCGCGGATGCCCAAGGGCATCCTGCTGGTCGGCCCGCCGGGCACCGGCAAGACGCTGCTGGCCCGCGCGGTGGCCGGTGAGGCTGGGGTGCCGTTCTATTCCATCTCGGGCTCGGAATTCGTCGAGATGTTCGTGGGTGTGGGTGCCGCACGGGTGCGCGATCTGTTCGAGCAGGCTCGCAAGGCCGCGCCGGCGATCATCTTCATTGACGAATTGGACGCCATCGGTCGCGCGCGGGGGGCGGGCGCGATCCATGGCGGAAACGACGAGCGCGAACAGACACTGAACCAGCTTCTGTCCGAGCTGGACGGGTTCGACCCCAGCGTCGGCGTGGTACTGCTGTCGGCGACCAACCGGCCGGAAATCCTCGATCCGGCCTTGCTGCGCGCGGGGCGCTTTGACCGGCAGGTGCTGGTGGACCGGCCAGATCGGGCGGGCCGGGTACAGATCCTTCAGGTTCACATGAAAAAGATAGTGCTGGCCCCGGAGATGGCCTTGGACGATATCGCAGCACTGACCACCGGCTTTTCCGGCGCCGACCTGGCCAATCTGGTCAACGAGGCCGCCTTGTTGGCCACCCGCCGACGCGCCAAGGTCGTGACGACGGAGGATTTTACCCAGGCGATCGAGCGGATCGTGGCAGGGCTGGAAAAGCGCAACCGCTTGATCAACCCGCGCGAACGCAAGATTGTGGCCTATCACGAGATGGGCCATGCGCTGGTGTCATTGGCCTTGTCGGGGACGGATGCAGTTCACAAGGTGTCAATCATCCCGCGCGGCATCGGCGCGCTTGGCTATACCATCCAGCGCCCGACCGAAGACCGTTTCCTGATGACCGAGACCGAGTTGCGCGACAAGATCGCTGTCCTGATGGCCGGGCGCGCGGCCGAACAGCTGGTGTTCGGCCATTTCTCCACCGGGGCGGCCGACGATCTGGCGCGGGCCACCGATATCGCGCGCTCGATGGTGGCGCGCTACGGCATGGACGCGGATCTGGGCGGCGTCAGCTACGAGACGGAACGAAGCAGTTTTCTCGGCGACCGCCCGCCGGGCTATCTGGACCGTAATTACAGCGAGGCGACGGCAGAGGCGATGGATGCCGCCGTGCGCAACCTATTGCGCGAGGTTTCCGACCAGGCACTGGAAATCCTGACCGGAAATCGCGATATTCTGGACAGGGCCGCTAGCCGCTTGCTTGAGGTCGAAACTCTGGACGAGGCCGCGTTGCGCGACCTCACGCGCAATCTGCGGCGCGTCGGGCCAGGAAAGGCAAAGGTCGCGATGAATGATTGACGATCCCTACAAGGTCCTGGGCGTGGCAAAGGATGCGTCTCAGGCCGAGATCAAGACGGCCTATCGCAAGCTGGCGAAAACGCTGCATCCCGACCTGCATCCGGGCGACAAGGCCAAGGAGTCCGCTTTTCAGGCCGTCTCCGCCGCCAATGACATCCTTGGGGATGCGGAAAAGCGCAAACGCTTTGACGCGGGCGAGATCGACGCCAGCGGGCAGGAACGACCCCAGCGGCAATATTACCACCAGCATGCCGGGGCCGACCCTCGGGGCCGCTATGACTCGACCGCCGGTTATGGCGATTTCGCTGATATGTCGGATGTCTTCGCCGATCTTTTCGGCGCGCGGGCGGGGGCTCCGCGTGGAGGCAGCGGCGGGGGCTATGCGGCGCGTGGCGGCGATCTGCGCTATCATCTGGACGTGGATTTCATGGATGCCGCGCGCGGTGCTCGCCGCGCCATCCCCCTGCCTGACGGCAGTGCCATCGACATGACCA
>JBATAV010000223.1:0-3093 GCA_049662025.1 Paracoccaceae bacterium
CGCTGCAGCTGATCGCCGCCGCCGGGCCGCTGACCCCCCGCCTGCGGGGCCTTGTCCGCATGGGCGCGCGCCGCTGGGACATCGTGCTTGATCGCGACCAGCGCGTCCTTCTTCCGTCAGAAAACCCGGTCCGGGCCCTGGAACGCCTGCTGGCGCTGGACCATGCCCAGGACATCCTGGCGCGCGATCTGGCCGCCATCGACCTGCGCAACGACGCCCGCCCGACCCTACGCCTGACCCCCTTTGCCCTGAGCGAGATGCGTCGCGCGCAGGGCCATGAAACCGTGGAGACCGACCTGTGACCGACCTCTACCAATCCCAACGGACCATGCGGAACATGCGACAGGCTGCCATGCAGCGTGGCGTCATCGCCATTCTCGATGTGGGCACCTCGAAAATCGCCTGCCTGATCCTGCGGTTCGATGGCGAAGGCCGGCTGGGCGAACAGGACGGCGTCGGCCCGATGGCCGGGCAAAGCCAGTTCCGCATCATCGGGGCGGCCACCACCCGCAGCCGGGGGGTGCGCTTTGGCGAAATCTCGGTGATGAACGAGACCGAGCGCGCCATCCGCACCGCCGTGCAGGCGGCGCAGAAAATGGCCAACGTCCGGGTTGACCACGTCATCGCCAGCTTTGCCGGGGCCGAACCGCGCAGCTACGGTCTGGCCGGCGAATGGGATCTGCAAGACAGCGTCGTCACCGAACAGGATGTGGCCCGCGTGCTGGCCGCCTGCGACGTGCCCGATCTGGGGCCGGGGCGCGAAGTGCTGCATGCCCACCCGGTCAACTTCGCGCTCGACCACCGCAGCGGCCTTGGCGATCCGCGTGGCCAGATCGGCCACCGGTTGGCCTGCGACATGCATCTGCTGTCGGTCGACGGTGACGTGATCCAGAACCTGCTTTACTGCATCAAGCGCTGCGATCTGGAACTGGCCGGCATTGCCTCTTCGGCCTATGCCTCGGGCATCTCGTCGCTGGTCGAGGATGAACAGGAACTGGGCGCCGCCTGCATCGACATGGGCGGCGGCTCCACCGGCATCTCGGTCTTCATGAAAAAACACATGATCTATGCCGATTGTGTGCGGATGGGCGGCGACCACGTCACCTCCGACATCGCCAAGGGTCTGCAAATTCCGCTGACCGCCGCCGAACGGATCAAGACCCGCCACGGCGGGCTTTACGCCACCGGCATGGACGACCGCGAGATGATCGAGATCGGCAGCGATTCCGGCGACTGGGACAAGGACCGCCGCCAGATTTCGCGGACCGAGCTGATCGGCATCATGCGCCCGCGTGTCGAGGAAATCCTGGAAGAGACCCGCGAGCGGCTGGACGCAGCGGGCTTTGACCACCTGCCCAGCCAGCAGATCGTGCTGACCGGCGGCGGCAGCCAGATTCCGGGCCTTGACGGTCTGGCCGCCCGCATCCTGGGTCAGCGCGTCCGTCTGGGCCGCCCGTTGCGCGTGCAGGGTCTGCCACAGGCCGCCACCGGCCCGGCTTTTGCCAGCGCCGTGGGCCTCTGCCTCTTTGCCGCACACCCTCAGGATGAGTGGTGGGACTTTGAAATCCCGTCCGAGCGGTATCCCGCCCGGTCACTGAAAAGGGCCATCAAATGGTTCAAGGACAACTGGTAACCACTACAGCTTGTCAAAGTCGCGAAATCCCGCTGATGGCGGGCCGCAGTCGTCCATATTTTGTGGCCGACATGTGTTTTCTTCGTGACCTTGCCGCTGCTTGTGGATAGAATCAGCGGCAACTAGGGACTCCGGGGCTCGGGACAAGTCTGCGGAGGTGGCATCGTACGCGGCATAAGAAACGGACAGGCGGAACCAATGGCACTCAATCTGACGATGACGAACCAGCGCGAAGAGCTGAAGCCGCGGATCACCGTGTTCGGTGTGGGTGGTGCCGGCGGCAACGCTGTCAACAACATGATCGAGAAACAACTCGAGGGCGTCGAGTTCGTCGTCGCCAACACCGATGCGCAGGCCTTGCAGCAATCCAAGGCGGGCGCGCGCATCCAGATGGGTGTGAAGGTGACCGAGGGTCTGGGGGCAGGGGCTCGCCCGACCGTCGGCGCCGCCGCCGCCGAGGAAACCATCGAGGAAATCGTTGACCATCTGGCCGGGGCGCACATGTGCTTCATCACCGCCGGCATGGGCGGCGGCACCGGCACCGGCGCCGCCCCGATCATCGCGCAAGCCGCGCGCGAGTTGGGCGTGCTGACCGTCGGCGTGGTGACCAAGCCCTTCCAGTTCGAGGGCAACAAGCGGATGAAACAGGCCGAAGACGGCATCGACGCGCTGCAAAAGGTCGTCGATACGCTGATCATCATCCCCAACCAGAATCTGTTCCGGCTGGCCAACGAACGCACCACCTTTACCGAAGCCTTCGCCATGGCCGACGACGTGCTTTATCAAGGCGTCAAGGGCGTGACCGACCTGATGGTGCGTCCCGGCCTGATCAACCTTGATTTCGCCGACGTCCGCGCCGTGATGGACGAGATGGGCAAGGCGATGATGGGGACTGGCGAAGCCGATGGCGACGATCGCGCCGTTCAGGCGGCCGAAAAGGCCATTGCCAACCCGCTCTTGGACGAGATCAGCCTGAATGGCGCCAAGGGCGTGCTGATCAACATCACCGGCGGCTATGACCTGACGCTGTTCGAACTGGACGAAGCCGCCAACATCATCCGCGAAAAGGTCGACCCCGAGGCGAACATCATCGTCGGTTCCACGCTGGACACCTCGATGGAAGGCCGCCTGCGGGTCTCGGTCGTGGCGACCGGCATCGACGCCAACGTTCAGGCCCGGCCCGAAGTGCCGGTCACCCGCCGCTCGATGGCGGCGCCGCTGACACTGCACCCCGCGCCCGATTCCCGTACCGAACCCCGGCCCGAATTTCGGCCCGAGTTCCGGCCCGAACCGGCGCTGAGCGTTCGCGCCGTCAGCCCCGCGCCGCTGGCCCCACCGATTGCCCCACCGATTGCCCCACCGATGGCCCCGCCGATGGCCCAACCTGCGGCCGCCGCACCGGCTCCGCAGCCGCAACTCGCTCAGATGATGGAAATGGAAGAGGCCGACCTGTTCGAGGC
>JBATAV010000224.1:0-5378 GCA_049662025.1 Paracoccaceae bacterium
GCCTCGGCCTGCAGCCGCGCGGCGCGGGCGTCCAGCAGTTCCTGCTCGGCGTTCAGCACGTCCAGCGTGGTGCGCGCGCCCAGCGTCGCCTCTTCGCGCACGCCGTCAAAGGCGGTCTGTGCGGCGCGGATCTGGCGGTCCGACGCCTCGATCGAGGCGGCATAGACCGACAGGCTCGCCCAGGCATTGCCGACGTTCTGCAACACCGAGACCGTGGTCTGGCCCAACTGCGCACGGGCCTGATCCTGCCGCGCCAACGCCTTGCGATACAGCGCCGAAAACTCGCCCCCCGCATACAGCGTCTGCTTCCAGTTGAAGCCCATCTGTTCGGTCGCATCGCTGCCGTCGCGCAAAATCACCGAGGCGCCAAAGCCCAGCGTCGGTTTCATCGCCGCATCGGCCAGGCTGACCTGCAGTTCGGCCACCGTCACCAGTTGCTGGCCCTGCAACACCAGCGGATGCGACTTGCGCGCCACCGCCTGCGCCTCTTGCAACGTCTTGCCGACCTTGGGCGATTTCGGCAGCGCCGCCAGATTGCCCGGATAGGCGCCGGTCGCGGCCTTGTAGGATTCGCGCGCCACCATCAGATCGCCCTGCGCCGATGCCAGCGACGAGCGCGATGCCGCCAGCCGTGCCTCGGCAATCGCCACATCGGTCAGCGTCACCTCACCCACTTCGAACCGGTCCTGGGCGGCGCGCAATTCCTGGGTGATCAGCCGCACGTTGGATTCGCGCAAGGCCACGATTTCATGCGCCAGCCGCACCTGAACATAGGCCTTGACCGCATCATACAGCACCTGCTGTTCGACGTTGACCAGCGCCTGCCGGGTGGCCAGCACACTGCCCTTGGCAATGGCGATGCCGAACTCGCGGCGGCCGAAATCCAGCAGCAGGAAATCGGCCGACAGCGTCAGCGAACTGCTCAGGTTTTCCGTGACCACGGTCGATCCGCCGAAATCGGTCCAGTTGCGCACCAGACCTGCCTGGATCGTGTACGAAATCACCGGCGCCAGCGCCGAAACCGCCACCGCCACATCTTCGTCCGCCGCCCGCAGCACGGCCCGGTTCTGATCCAGCAGATGCGAATTCTTGTAGGCCGCGATCAGCGCATCTGCCAGGGTCTCGGCCCCTGCCTGCACCGTCGCCATCGCAAGGGTTAGCGAAATCGTTACCGCCCGAAGCAAGTGCCGCATCGTCTGCCTTCCTGTTCACCCCCGGCTCCCCCGCATCTCAGCATGGGCAGCCGGAATTTCCCCGCGCTCGCGGGCCGCCCGCATCTGGCACGCCGCCAGAAGGTCAGAGCCCGAAACTCAAAGCACGAAGCCCCGTGCCCGCTCAAAGCCCGCAATCACCGGCGCCGTGGCGTTGAAGGCGAACCGCCAGACGATCCGCCCGTCCTGCTTCAGCCCGTCCTGCTTCAGCCCGGTCTTCACCGTGCCAAGGCCGCCCTCCATGAAGACCGCCGCGATCCGCCCGCCGTCCTTCAGTTGCGCCGCCAGCGCCTCGGGCAGCGTCTCGATGCCGCCTTGCACCATGATCACGTCATAGGGCCCATGCTTCGCCGCCCCCGCCGCCAAGGGGCCAGCCACCACGACGGCATTGTCCACGCCCTCGTCCGACAGCACGCGCTGTGCCTCGGCCGCAAGGGCAGCATCCTCTTCGACGGCCACCACGGTATCGGCCAGCCGGGCGATCACCGCGGCCGAATAGCCAAGCCCGCAGCCCAGATCCAGCACCATCTCGTCGGGCTGAATGTCCAGCGCGTCCAGCATCTTGGCCAGCGTCCGCGGCTCCAGCACCACGCGGCCTGGGGCGATTTCGACGTTTTCGCCGATATAGGCGGCTTCCTGCTTGTCGCGCGGCACATAGACCTCACGCGGGACTTGCAGCATGGCGTCGATGATCGGGAACTTGGTCACGTCCGAGGGCCGGACCTGCGTATCCACCATCATCATGCGGCGGGAGGCGAACTCGCTCATTCTGAACCTTTCGGTTTAGATAGTGTCAATTGAATGTTTAAGCACATCCCGATACGAAGGGCAACGGGGGGTGCCCGGTCTTTCTGCCGCAACCCGCCGGAATTTACCAGCCCATCCGTGGCCCAGGCACATCATCTTGAGATGACTGCGCTCTTGATGTCGAACACCGGTCCCGCGAGGCGGCTGTTCAGGCAGGGCCGCCCTGCCCGCCAGCGTCGCCAGGCAGCGCCGCCGGAGTCATGCCCCATCCCCCGGCGCGTGGCGGCCGCCTGCCCATTGCATCGCCCGCTCGCCCAGCTTGCGGAACTTGCCCGAGGCGCTTTCCAGCTTGGCCGCCCAGTCCGGGTTCGGCACCTCGCCCTCGATCTCCTTGAAATAGACCTGCAAGAGGCACGCCAGCGCGAAAGGCTCGATCACCGCCGCCTTCACCGCCCAGGCGAAGATCACCGCGAAGATGAAGGTTCCCGCCGACCATTGGCCCGGAATCAGCCAGACCACCGCCGCGCCGGGCGCCAGCATGACCAGGAAGATGACAAAGGACAGGACCCAGGTGATCAACGTCAGCCAGGCCGCGTTGACCAGCATCGGCCGCGCATTCTGGGCATAAAGCACCAGCGCCTCCTGCGCCGATTTCCACGGGTTGTCGCTGCGGGTGCGCAGCGCATGGGCCAGGATCACCTCGTCCACCAACCCCACCGCCAGCCGCAGATAGGCCCGCAGCACGCCGATGATCCGCTCCAGCCCCGGAATCGGGATGATGGTCAGGATGCCCTCGATCAGGCCGGTCACCGCCTTGACCACGCCCTTGATCAGCATATCCAGCGCGAACAGTGCGCTGGCCTGGCCGAACCGCTCGGTCACGATGGCCCGCGCATAGGCGATCTGGCCCTGCCCGCCGGGGATCTCGCGGCCATCAAGCACCTCGACCATCACCGCGATGTGCCCGGCCTTGACGATGTAGAGCACATAGTCGCGCAGAAAGAAGATCACGCCCGCCGTCAGCCCGAACCCGCCCAGCGCACCCCAGGCCGTGGCACTGGCGCGGAAATCGTCATCGCCGACCAGACCGATGCCATAGCCCACCCCGGCGCCAGTGCCGGTGACGATGACGAAAGCCGCCGAAATGCCGAAATACACGATCACCCGGAACAACACGAAGGGTGCCGTCCGAAGCATCAGGGCAATCGCCTTGCCAATGCTGAAATCCCACATGCCAACCTCTTGTCCTGACAAGAATGCCTTGGCGCAAAGGTGACGCGGCCCGCCAGCTTTGGCAAGGCCTTGCCAGGCGTCAGAGGGACGGGCCGAAGATCAGCCCGCGGTGCTGCGCCAGATAGATGCGCAGCCAGGCGGTGAACCGATCGGGCTGCGCACTTGCCTCCTGCGCCAGCACGGCGATCGGCACCCACCGGGTCTCGGCCACTTCGGCCGGATCCGGCGCCAGCGCCAGATCGACAGTGGCCGCGGCCACGAAGATCTCGACCACTTCATGTTCGATCATGCCGCCACCCACCTCGGCGCGGTATTCGACCTGACCGGCAAAGGTCGGGCTCAGCCCGGCGATCCCCAATTCCTCGCGCAGGCGGCGGTGGGCGCAGGCTTCGGCCGCCTCGCCCCAGCGCGGATGCGTGCAGCAGGTATTGGCCCAGAGCAGCGCCGAATGATATTTCCCCGCCGCCCGGCGCTGGATCAGCACCCGCGGGCCATCGGTCACGAAGACCGACACCGCCATGTGGCGCAGGCCAAGGCGGTGCACCTCCAGCTTGCCGCGCGGCTCCAGCCGCCCCTCCACCCAGGCCGGAACCTGCTCTTCGGTCATCGACATTCTCCACGTCCCCCGCCCCGGCGAAGGGTCCGGGATACATCCCCGCGATCCCCCCCCGCAACCCCCCGCCGCTAACGCCGCCTTAACCTGTCTGCGCCAGCCTGAGGGAACATTCCCGCAACCTGCACCAGAAAGGGGCAGCGACCATGATCACCAGCCTTGCCGACGACCTGGCCGACATCCGCGCCGAAATCCTGCGCCTGCGGCGGCGCGAGGCGGAACTGCGCGCCGCCCTGATCGCCGCCCCGGCGCATCAGCGCGCGGGCCGGTGGAGCGAGGCAGAGGTCTCGTTGCGCAAACGCCTGATCTTCAACCCCTACCTCCTGCCGCCCGAGATTCGCCAGGACCCGCGCTACTGGGAGGACCGCAGCGCGCATCTGGTCACCGTGCGGCCGCTGCACCCGCAGCTGAAACCCCGCCCCGGCTGGCCGATCCGCCGCGATGCGCCTGCCGCCCCGGCGGTCGGTCTGCACTGAGGCCGGCAAAGCAATTGTGCGCCTGAAGGCGCAAGTCTCTCGTCTCGGCTCTGGCCTGCGGCCAACCGCCTCGGGGTTCCTGGCCCCGACGCGGCACTTGCGCACTTGCCGTCCGCCCGGCGGATCTGGCGGATCTGGCGGCAGCGCTCCGCGCGGGAGTATTTCGAAAGGCGCAAACGCGACCGCAACAAATGGCTTGCGCCAGCAGGCGCGCAATTGCCTTGCCGTCGGCAGTCAGGTGGCACGGATCAGGGCGGAAGCCCGGCGAACGCCCTCCTCCACCAGCCCAGCCTCGCCTCGCGCCTCGACGTTCAGGCGCAACAGCGGCTCGGTGTTCGAGGCCCGCAGGTTCAGCCGCCAGGCGCCGAAATCCAGTGACAGCCCATCCGTGCCATCGCGCGCCTGCGCCAGTGGTGCCAGCGCCGCCTCGACCCGTGCCACCGCGGCGGCGACGTTGTCGACGCGAAAGTTGATCTCGCCCGAGGACGGAAACGCGTCTCGCATCCGGCCCACCAGATCGGCCAGTGGCCGCCGCGTCCGCCCGATCAGTTCGGCCACCAGAAGCCAGGGGATCATGCCTGAATCGCAGGCCATGAAATCGCGGAAGTAGTGATGCGCCGACATCTCGCCGCCATAGATCGCACCGGTGTCGCGCATCGCCTGTTTCAGAAAGCTGTGGCCGGTGCGCGCCATCACCGCCCGCCCGCCGCCGCGCGCCACGGCATCCTGCGTTGCCCAGATCACCCTTGGGTCATGCACGATCACCGACCCCGGCGCCTTGCCCAGAAAGGCCTCGGCCAGCAGCGCCACCACATATTCGCCGGGCACGAAGCCGCCCGAGGCATCGAACAGGAAGCAACGGTCGAAATCGCCGTCGAAGGCCACGCCCAGATCGGCTGCCGCCGCCACCACCGCCCGTGCGGTTGCGGGCTGGTTTTCCGGCAGAAGCGGGTTCGGGATGCCGTTGGGAAAGCTGCCGTCCGGGGTGTGGTGCATCAAGGTGAACCGCAGGGGCGCCCCGCGCGCCGCCAGTTCGGCGGCCAGCGCATCGAAGCTCGGCCCGGCCGCGCCATTGCCGCAGTTCACCAGCACATGCAG
>JBATAV010000225.1:0-2297 GCA_049662025.1 Paracoccaceae bacterium
ACGATGGCCTCGCCGGGGCGGTCTTCTTCGATCAGCCAGCCGGCGCGCATCTTCAGGGCTTCGACATTGGTGACATCCTCGGCCAGCACTTCCTCGATGCTGGCGCGGGCGCCGACGCGGTTTCCGGTCGCCTCCAGCATCTTGGCCAACATGATCTTGATGCGCCGGGTTTGATCGCTTGGGCTGGCGGCCTTGATTATTGTTTCCAGCGCGGCAATGGCCTCGTCGTGCTTTCCTGCTCCGAAGTCGAAGGTGGCATCAAGCGCGCGGTAGAGGTCGGCATTGGTGGTGCCGTCATTGGCCGCGATCAGCCGGCCCAGCTCGGCCTTGGCGGCCTCGATGCCGCGGGTGGCCTGCAGCAGCTGGACCACCGCGATATGACCTTCGACGGGTCCGGTCGGATCCCCCGCCAGCTGGCGCATGAAGGCTTCGGCGCCGTCGATGTCACCTTCGGACATGTACCAGGCAATCAGGGCAGATCGCGCATCGGTATTGTCGGGAAAGCGTTCGACCATGGTCTTGAGCTGCGCGCCCGTACCGGCGCTGTCGCCGCTCTGGGCCAGGATCCGCAGCTTTGCGACATGCAGATCCAGCGCATCGGGTTCCAGCGCCAGGGCGCGCTCGATCTCGGGCAAGGCAGCGGCTGGGTCGGGCCCGGCGGACAGCTGGTCGATCAGGATGCGCAAGGCGATGCGACTGTCAGGGGTTTCCGCCAGAATGGCGCGCGCTTCCTTGGCCAGAGCGGCCCGGGCGTCGTCATTGTGGTCCATCACGGCCTTGCGGTAGTCAAGCGCCAGGGCGACGGCGCGCACGCCGGGGGCATCGGGGGCCAGGCGGATCGCCTCGCGGCCGTGGCGTTCGGCCTCGGCCCAGTCGCCGCGACCGATTGCCAGTTCGGCAAGGATCCGGCGCACATCGGGCGTGTCAGGATATTGCTCGATCAGGCGCAGATACTGGCCATAGGCCTCCTTCACATCTCCACGCTTCAGCACGGTATCGGCATAGGCCCGGCGGGCCTCTTTGTGAAAGCCGTTGTACTGGAACACGTTGCGAAATTCGACCAGGGCGCGATCATCGTCGCCGGCGGCCAGAAGCTCCATCCCCGAGAGATAGTAGCGTTCGGCCTTTTCCTCTGACGTTTCACAGCCTGCAAGGGCCAAGGCGGCGATCAGGGCAAGGGCCGCGGGGAACAATGATCGGGGCAGACGCATCTGGGGTCTTCGTCCTTGAGCGGGAGGGTATCGGCGTTGAGTATGGCTGCTCCCGACCCTATGGCAAAAGATCATCGCAGCAAGTGGAACATTGCCACTGCCGCTGTGCCATCACCTTGTTGTCAGAAAGGCGGGGTTGTCAGAAAGGCGGATTTTCAGAAAGGCGGGCCTCAGTAACCGGTGCCGCGCAGCACGACGCGAATGGTCGCCATCAGGATCCGAAGATCGGTGACCAGCGACAGGCTCTGCTCGTAGCGGGTGTCATAATGCGCCCGATCCGCAAAGGCAGTGGCATTGCGTTCGGAGACTTGCCAAAGCCCGGTGATGCCGGGGCGCAACGTGTAATAAGCCTCGCCGGGATAAAGCGGCGCCTGTTCGGGCATCATCGGGCGCGGGCCGACAAGGCTCATGTCGCCCTTGAGCACGTTCCACAGTTGCGGCAGTTCGTCGAACGAGCTTTTGCGCAGGAAGCGGCCGAACGGGGTGATGCGCGGGTCGGCTTTCAGCTTCTGGGTTGTGTCCCATTCGCCGCGCGCCGCGTTGTCGCTTGCGAGATGGGTTTCAAGCCTGGCATCGGCGTCCTTCACCATCGAGCGCAGCTTCCACATCGTGTAGAGGCGCCCATCACGCCCGACCCTGGTTTGGCGATAAAAAGGGGCTGCGCCATCCCGCATCACCACAAGCGCCAGCAACAGGACGACAGGCAAGACAACAGGAAGCGAAAGCAGAACGGCAACCGTATCAAGGGCACGCTTGATGCCACGACGATAGAGACCGGATGCGGTCGAAGGGGCACGGGGAAGAACGTGCGAGGCCGACGCGGGCACAGGTCCGGAAGGCAGGCGATAATGTGCGGTCATTCAAATTCACTCCATACATCGCCACAGATCGAAAAGCCGATAATCGGCATGGGCAATCAGATTTCGTAACGGCGGCAGCCTAGCAGAACGCACGACGGTAGCAGGGCCGAGCAGACGATTCTCACAAAATTTTCTACACTTTATTAATGCCGATCTCAACCATGTAATCTGGAGGAAGCACTCTGCTTATGGTTGCAAATCGTTAATAATAAACAGAAATCAGGCA
>JBATAV010000226.1:0-3194 GCA_049662025.1 Paracoccaceae bacterium
CCTGAGAGATCGGGCCGCCCGGCCCCCTTCCCGGTCACCGGGAGGGGGGCCTTTTTGCCAGGCGATCGGGCCGTAGTCCGGCGTCAGGTCCCAGGTGAACCAGGTCAGGTCATAGACCCGGCCCCCACCGGCGATCACCTCGGCCGCAGCCTCTGGCGCCACCACCGCACCGGTGCGGCGAAACTGCCATTCAAGGTCCAGCGCACCCTTTGGGCCTTCCTTTCCGCTCAGCGAAAAGCTGAAAGCCGGGTTGCGGATCGTTTCGGCCTTCGGCGCCCTGAATTCCATCGGCGCCCCGCGCACCTGAATGCGGTGGCGAAACACCGCCGGGCCGCCGGTATCCAGCGGCGCCCGGCGGGGAGTTGTCAGCCGGTCGGGCAAGTTCGCCGCAAAATCCTCGGCGGCCAGCGGAAAGCCTTTTTCCAGATCGGTGTCGCGCAGCGCGGATTTCGGCAGAAGATAGCGTTCCACCATCTCGACCCGATTTTTCGCGCGATCATCCTGCATCTCGATCTCGCGCGCCATGGTCAGGCCGGGATAGCGCTGCAGGTAATAGTCGAAGTAGTTGCCCGAGATTTCCGACACCGGCGCCGTCGCCCAGCGCTGGCGCATGTCATCCGCCGCCCCGCCCAGATAGGCCGAGCGCACCTCCAGCGCCACGCCAAGCGGGGTAAAGACATAGGCTTCGGTCACGTCGGTCGACCAGGCCTGCTCGGCGGTGACCGGAATCGCCTCCAGCGCCACCTGCCCCGGCCCGGTCAGCGGCAGCGCCCAGCCATAGTCCGGCGGCGTCGCGGTGGCGAAATCGCCGCCCTGGTGCGAGGCGGTCGGGTCCACCCAATGCGCCTTGCCGTCAACCGTGATTCGCACGATGGCATGGTCGAACGCCCCCAGCATCGGCACCTCGCGGTCCAGCGCGTGGCCGGCGTCGATGTCGGTCAGCGCCACCACCGCATCAACCCCCAACCGCCGCAGGATCACCACCAGAAGCAGCGCCTTGTCCTTGCAATCGCCGAACCCCGCGCCGATCACCTCTTCCGGCAGCCGCGCGAAATACCCCCCCGCGCCCACCGACAACGAGACATAGCGCAACTCGTCCTGCACCAGCCGCAGGGCCGCGATGGCCCGCGTTTCGGGGTCAGCGCTTGCGGCGGCAATCGCATCGACCTTCGCTGCCCATTCCGGCGTCAGCGGATAGTCCGTGGCGTAGTAGGGCGTCAGCGCCCCCGACAACACACCCCAGTCGCGGTCTGCCGAAATTCGCAGGATCGCGTCGGGCTCAAACCCCACCGGGGTGTTTTCCTCCCACCGCTCGGGGAGATGGTTCACCCTTTGCCATTCGTGCCGCACCACCCCGCCCACGGGCGGGCTCTCGACATGGGAAACCCCGTCCGGCAGCGGCGCCACCACCATCGGCCAGTCTTCCGGCCACAGCACCACCACGCGCGCGATCTGGACCGGCACGCTCCAGTCCAGCGTCGACACCACCGCCTGCTCTCCCGCAGGCGCCAGCGGTTTCATCACCCGGACGCTGGCGTAGTCGACGATGTCACCCACCCGCAGATCGGGGATCTGCATCCAGGCCGTCAAGGTGCCGTCGATGATGCCCTGCTCCAGCCGCTGCTCGCGCCGCAGCACCTCTTCTTTCAGGCTGTCGCGCAGGTCGATCTCGTGCCCGTCACGGATGACGACCAGCCGGGTCAGGGTCATCCGGTCGAACTGCGGGTCATATTCAAAACTGATCGTCGCCGCCCGCTCCAGCCCGGCGCGGTCGATCACCTTCAGGACGGTGCGGCCATAGGACTGCTGGTCGCCGCCTTCGAACCGCACCTGATGGTCCGACAGGATGTAATGAACGCCGTCCAGCGCCTGCGCCTGCAGCGCCGCATCCACCGCAGGAAGCGGCAGGTCGTCGACCCAATCGGGGGCATTGCCACGCTCCAGCCCCTGGGCTGATACCGCGACGGCCGATGACAGGAAGATCAGGAAGGCTATCAGAAAACGCATGCATCACCGGCCGTTTCGACTTTTCCGGACCCTAGGCCAGCCCCCTGCCGCAAACAAGACGCTGCCGGGGCGAGACGGGAGCCAAGGATTGCGCCTTGGCCCCCGTCTGATATCCATCATGCTGATGGACACCGCAGACGAAACCCTGTGCCAGGCTGCCGCCGATGGCGACCGTGCCGCCTTTGCCACGCTGATCGGGCGGCACTATGACCGGATTCACGGGCTGGCCTGGCGGCTGACCGGGTCCAAGGCCGATGCCGAGGATCTGGCGCAGGACATCTGCGCCGCCTTGCCTGCCAAGCTGCGCAGCTGGCGGGCCGAGGCGCGCTTTACCACCTGGCTTTACCGTGTGGTGGTGAACGCCGCCCATGATCAGCGCCGCCGCCGCGCCACCCATGCCCGCGCCGCCAATGGCTGGGGCGATTGGGAACTGGCCCGGCAGGATGAAATCGCCACCCAGGCCGCAGCGCAGGACTGGCTGATGACCGCGATGGCGCAATTGTCACCGGAATTGCGCGACACCGTGGCGCTGGTTCTGGGCGAAGAGATGACCCAAGCCGAGGCGGGCGCCGTCCTGGGCCTGTCGGAAGGCACCATCGCCTGGCGGATGTCCGAGGTGAAAAAGCGGCTGCGCGCGATGGCCGCGGAGGAAGCGAAATGAGCCCCGAACGCGACGACCTCAAAGACCTCAAGGCGGCGCTGGCTGCCGCACCCCCGCCCGCAGACGACGCCAAGGCCCGCGCGATGGCGCTGGCGATGGAAAATTTCGACCGCCTCCAAGGATCGCCCGATGCGGCGCGTTCCAGTCAGGACCGCCCAGACCGGGCGGGGTTCCTGAACGGAGTGTTTGCCATGCTGAAATTCCTGACCTCGCGGCCGGCGCTGGCCGGAACCACCTCGATCGCCGCGCTGGTGATCGGCGTCGCCGTCATCCTGCCGATCACGCAGAACCGCACCCCCCCGGTGATGCCCAAGGTAACCGCCCCCGAAGCGCCCGCCCCCGTCGGGTCGGTGGGTGAAACCGCCAATGCCCCCGCCGAAGAGAAGGGTGCCGACAAGGCGGACACCGGGTCTGCGACTGCTCCCGCCAAACCGAAAGAGCCGCTGGCCGAACTGGCCCCGCCCGCGCCCGAACCTGCCCCCGACCTGGCAACAGCGGCCGAAGGCGAAGCGGATGGCGGCGCGGC
>JBATAV010000227.1:0-3818 GCA_049662025.1 Paracoccaceae bacterium
GCTCCTTGCTCAATAAACTCCTGATCCGCTGAAATGCAATAAACGCAAGCAGCGCTACGCACGCGCCCAAGTTACCTTGAGACCACCTCCCGGATTCCGAACGCGTATCTGTTGAGGGAAAGGAGGCAAGGCTACGCCTCCGCCGCACTCGCGACAACATCGTCAGTGTCGCGCCCGTCTATGCAAGCATACCCTGCCGGGCTGTGCTATCGTCAAGGTGCCAGCGCCAGTGCCGGCGGGCCCGCATTCTTTGGACCCTCCGGCGCCGGATCTCGGCCGAGAACATCGGGCCGAACCCGTTCCACCAGAAGCAGACGGTCGCATGGCTTTCGATGCCGCACTCTTGCGGCGGATCCTCGACATTCCGCCGCGACAGAGGGAAACGAATGCACGGCATCACCGCCAGGGGGATGATCTCAAGGCGCGTCTTGAAGTGGCGGACGGGGCTGGGTTTGGTTATCTTCCGATGCCGGGCAACCGCACACTCCCGCTCACGCTGGTTTGCTCTGACAGGGCCGCTGGCGGTGTTCGGCTGACGGACATAACCGGAAATCGCCGGTGACCACCTCAGCCAGAACTTGCACCAGCTTGACGGGCACTACCAAGTTCACTCGAATGTTCAGGCTGCGCTCCGCAGTTGGCCCTCGCAAATATCGACGACAACCACGCATTGCAGCGCCAATTCTCCCCAAAGCTGACCGCCTTACCACCAACTCCTGGACAAGCTTCGACAGTATATTGACACGGACCAACGCGCACCCATAGTTGTCTGACAACAATGTTGTCTGACAACCAAACGGGATACCAAATGCTCAATTTTGACGCCTCACGCTATTTGACCATCCAGCATGGCGCCGTGAATCTGGCGCCACAGATTGACGCAGCGATGTCAAAGGCGCTGGCGGGCGGGGCACAGAACCTGTTCTTTCTGGGTACCGGCGGGGTAGCCTATCTGATGGAGCCTGCAATTCAGCTGCTTCAGCGCGACTCTGGCCTGCCGGTGTTTCGCGATTTTCCGGCAGAGCTGCTGGTCTGCCCCAACCGCAACCTGACTGCACGCTCGATCGTGGTGATCCCGTCCTTGTCGGGCACCACCAAGGAAAGCGTCGCGATGATGGCGCGCCTGCAAGAGATCGGCGCGCAGGTGATCACGCTGATCGGGCATTCCGACACGCCTTTGGGCCATGGCGGCAAGCCCGCGCTGGTGAACTTTGCAGCCGATGATACCTCCAGCGAATCCTTTTACATTCAGGCGCTTCTGGTGGCACTTTCGGTCATGAAGGCGCGCGGCGAGATCAGCGATTACGATGCAGTTCTGGCTGAGATGCAGACTTTGCCGCAGGCGCTGCTGGCCACCAAGCAAAGCTTTGAGGCCAAGGCCGATCATTTCGCCCGCATCATCGCCGGCGCCGATTATCACATGTTCACCGCCGCCGGAAACATGTGGCCCGCCGCCAACTACTACGCGACCTGTATCCTGGAAGAGATGCAATGGATCCGCACCCGACCGGTGCATGCTGCCGATTTCTTCCATGGCCCGCTCGAGCTGATCGAGAAAACCGTCAGTCTGATCTTGCTGCGCGGCGAGGATGACAGCGGCGTCTTGTCGGACCGGGTAGCGCATTTCGCCCCGCAATACACCGACCGTTTCACCGTGCTGGATACCGCCGATTTCGTACCCTCAACCGTGTCACCACGGCTGCGCGCCCTTCTCGCCCCGGCCTTCATGGCCGCGATGCTGGAACGGTTGTCGGCGCATCTGGAAGTGATGCGCAACCATCCGCTGACAACGCGGCGCTATTACAAGCGCGTCGCCTACTAGGCCAACAAGAGGGGCCGTCCGTGACCGATACGCGCCACCGCTTTGCCAGTGTCGGTGACAATTGCATCGACCGCTATCTGCCGCTGAGGCAGGCGGCGGTGGGCGGCAATGCGGTGAATGTGGCAGTGCAACTGGTACTGGAGGGCGAAAGCTGCAGCTACTTCGGCGCGGTGGGGCGCGATGAGGCCGGGCGCTGGACGCGTGAGGCGCTTGGCCTGCACGGCGTCGGGCTGGAGTATCTGCAAGAATTGGACGCCCCGACCGCTCATACTGATATTGATGTCGATGCCGAGGGCGAACGTTTCATCGCCTTTGAGGATTTCGGCGCGACAGCGTTATACCGGCCAAGCCCCCACGACATATCGGCGCTGGCCGCGATGGATCACCTTCATATCGGCTGGCTGCAAGAGGCGGGCGCGCTGCGCGCAGCGCTGGCCGGGGCGGCGGTCAGTATCTCGCAAGATGTGGCGGTCAATCCTGATGCGGCGGGCCTGGACCTGGGCTTTGAGTCGGTTGGCGCTTCCGAGCCGTTGGCCCGTGCGGCACTGGGGCGGCTGCAGGGCGCGGGCTGCCGCGTGGCCGTTGTGACCTGCGGCGCGATGGGAAGCATGGCCTGGAATGGCGGCGAGGTGATCACGACCGGAAGTCGCGCGCTACGGGCGGTAGCTGACACCACTGGGGCAGGTGATACCTTTATTGCGGGTTTTTTGGCGGCATGGAAACACGACCGGCCCTTGGGCGCCTGTCTGGCCGCCGGCCGCGATGCCGCAGCCCGCACCTGCTGCCACGTTGGCGGCTTCCCACAACGCCTTCGGCCCTGGAAATAGCCTCAGGGCAAGATTGACAGATGTATGACAACCTGCGCGCAATGAAGCATTGCCCACCCCGAACAACAAGAGACTCAGCAACAAGGAGAGACAGATGAGACTGGCTTTGATCGGCGCGTTGACCGCCGCTTTGATGGCGCCCGCCGCTTTTGCGGGCGAGACGCTGGACCGCGTCACCTCGACCGGTGCCTTGAAGGTCGCAACCAACGCCGGCTGGCCTCCGCAAAGCTATCTGGACGACAGCAACCAGCTTGTCGGCTTTGACATCGACGTCGCCACCGAGATCGCAAAGCGGCTTGGCGTCACCGTCTCGTTTGACACCCCCGAATGGGGCGTGATGACCGGCGGGCATTGGGGCGGCCGCTGGGACGTGGCAGTCGGGTCGATCACGCCGACCAAGCCCCGGTCCGAAGTGATTGATTTCGCAGGCATCTATTACTATACCCCCTATGTGTTCGCCGTAAATGCCGACAGCAAGATAACCGACCCGAAAGAGCTGAACGGAAAGCGCATCGGCGTGGAAACCGGCACCACTTCGGAAGATTACATCAACCGCCGTCTGACCATTGACGCCCCCGGCGTGGCCCCGATCGAATACTGGCTGGAGCCGGGCGAGATCAAGACCTACGCCGATTCGATGCTGCCGTTTGACGATCTGCGTCTGGGCGATGGCGTGCGGGTGGATGCGATCCTTTCGGGCGAGCAGACCGTGCTGAACGCCATCAAGAACGGCTACCCGATCAAGGTTGTGCCGGGTGATTACGTCTTCCAAGAGCCGCTGGTCGTGGTGGCTGACAAGGGCGATCCGGAATGGACGGCCAAGGTCAGCGAGATCATCACCGCGATGAAAGACGATGGCACGCTCGGCACGCTGACCACCAAATGGTATGGCAAGGACTATAGCAACTAAGGCAGTTGGCGGCGCGCGGCATGGGTCGCGCGCCGTTCTTGTCCATACCGCGATCCTTGTGGGTCCGCGCCCAGCCGGAAGATCCCGATGACGACTGCGCCCGCGACAGAATATGTCGACGTCTGGTACAAACCCAAAACCGCCGCCGACGCGCCCTTGCGCACAGCACTGGTCGGCCCAACCGAGGCGGATGTCTGCATCATCGGCGGCGGGCTGGCCGGGCTGACGGCTGCGCATGATCTGGCTCGCGCCGGTCGCA
>JBATAV010000228.1:0-2603 GCA_049662025.1 Paracoccaceae bacterium
ATGCCTCAGACAAACCGGTTCCACAGGTTCTCCAGCCGCTCCTGCCGGCCCGACCTCGGCTGTGGCTCCAGCCCCTCTGCCAGCACCCGCGCCGCCGCCGCCTCCAGCCCGCCGGTCAGCATCGCCTTGGCCTTCGGCGTCTGCCACCCGGCATTGCGCGCCGCCTTCGCCGCCTCCATCTCGCCAGACTCCAGCAACGCGGCCGCCGCCTTCAACGCCCGCGCGCAGGTATCCATGCCGCCGACATGCGCCAGCACCAGATCCTCGGGGTCCAGCGACTGCCGCCGGATCTTGGCATCGAAATTGGTCCCGCCGGTGACATACCCCCCCGCCTTCAGGATCTCGTAAAACGCCACGGCCTTTTCGGCATGGTTGTTGGGGAACTGATCTGTATCCCAGCCCGACTGGTAATCATTCCGGTTCATGTCGATCGAGCCGAAAATCCCCAAGGCTGCCGCCAACCCGATCTCATGCTCGAACGAATGCCCGGCCAGAATCGCATGGCCCTGCTCGATATTGGTCTGAACTTCCCGCTCCAACCCGAATTCCTTCAGGAACCCGTAAACCGTTGCCACATCGTAATCATACTGGTGCTTGCTCGGCTCCTGCGGCTTCGGCTCGATCAGGATGGCGCCCTTGAAGCCGATCTTGTGCTTGTATTCCACCACCTGCTGCAGGAACCGCCCGGCATGGGCGCGCTCGGCCGCAAGGTCGGTGTTGAGCAGCGTCTCATAGCCCTCGCGCCCGCCCCAGAGCACATAATTCTGCCCGCCCAGCCGGTGCGTCACATCCATGTTCGCCTTCACCGTCGCCGCCGCATAGGCATAGACATCCGGGTCCGGGTTGGTCGCCGCCCCGCTCATCCAGCGGCGATGCGAAAACATGTTCGCGGTGCCCCACAAAAGCCTGGCCTTATGCCCGGCCTGCTTTTCAGCCAGATACTCCGCCATCTCCTCCAGATTGCGCTTCGACTCCGCAAAATTCGCGCCCTCGGGCCGCATATCGGCATCGTGAAAGCAATAGAACGGCACCCCCAGAATATCGAACAACTCGAACGCCACATCCGCCTTCAGCTTGGCCAAAGCCATCGTATCGCCGAACCACGGCCGCTCAAACGTCTGGCCGCCGAACGGGTCGCCCCCCGGCCAGGCAAAGCTGTGCCAATAGGCCACCGCAAAGCGCAGATGCTCTTCCATCCGCTTGCCCAGCACCACCTCGTCGGGGTTGTAATGGCGAAAGGCGAATTCATTGGCCGACGCCGCACCTTCATACCTGATCTGCGGGATGCCCTTGAAGAAGTCGGTCATGTCAGAGGTCCTTGAGTGCTGTTTGCGCCGCCCGGAAACGGGCGTGGCCCGCATCAAAAGCCGCCGTCAAAGCCGCGTCTGGCGCGACCACGCGAGAGATTTTCGGTAAGGTGGCAATCTCGGCCCCCGCCCCGGTTGCCGCCATCAGTGCCAGCCGCGCCGCGCCAAAGGCACCGCCGAAATCGCCCGCCACCGGCACCGAAATCGGCACATCCAGCGCCGTGGCAATGGCGCGCAGCCAATAGTCCGACCGCGACCCGCCGCCCACCGCCAGCAACGTCTCCAACCTTGTGCCGGTCGCCGCCAGCGCATCGCGGCAATCGCGGATGGCAAAAGTCACGCCCTCCAGCACCGCCCGCGTTGCCGCCGCCCTATCGGTCGCATGCTCCAGCCCGGTAAAGGCCCCGCGCACGGAAGCACTGTTCAACGGTGTCCGCTCGCCCCCCAGATAGGGCAGGAAGCTGGTCTTGCCAGGGCTTTGCAACGCCCCCAACTCGCTGGTCAGCGTGGCTGCATCGGCGCCAACCAGCCGTGCATACCAGTTCAGCGCATCGGTGGCCGCCAGGATCACCCCCATCTGATGCCAGGTGTCCGGCAGCGCATGGCAGAACGTATGCACGGCCGTCGCCGGATCGGGTTGATAGCCGTCATTGGCCGCAAACAGCACGCCACTGGTGCCCAGCGAAACAAACGCCTCGCCCGCCCGCACCACGCCGACGCCGACGCCCGAGGCCGCATTGTCGCCGCCGCCGCCCGCCACCACCACGCCCTTCGGCAGCCCCCAGCGCGCCGCCAGCGCATCGCGCAAAGTCCCCGAAACTTCCGACCCTTCCACCAGCCGTGGCATCTGCGCGCGGGAAAGCCCGGTCGCCGCCAACAACTCATCCGACCAGTCCCGCGCGCCGGTATCCAGCCAGCTGGTCCCCGTCGCATCCGACATCTCGGCCACATGCTCTCCGGTCAGCCACAGCCGCAGATAATCCTTCGGCAGCAGCACCTTGGCCACCTTCGCCCGCAGCGCCGGCTCGTGCCGCTCCACCCAAAGCAGCTTGGGCGCGGTGAAACCGGGGAACACGATGTTGCCGGTCAGCCGCCGGAACGTCGGGTCGTCGTCCAGCTCGCGCGCCTCAAGATGCGCGCGGGTGTCGTTCCACAGGATCGAAGGCCGCAGCACCTCGTCCTTGGCGTCCAGCAAGGTCGCCCCATGCATCTGCCCCGACAGCCCGAGGCCCTTCACCCCGGCCAGCCCCCGCACCGCCAGCTTGTCCAGCACCGCCTCGGCCGCCGCGATCCAGT
>JBATAV010000229.1:0-9368 GCA_049662025.1 Paracoccaceae bacterium
CGCGCCGGCCGCTTTCGCCATGGCGCTGCTTGGCGGCATCGAATCGCTGCTGTCGGCGGCGGTCGCCGACGGCATGACAGGGCGGCGCCATCGGTCCAATTGCGAACTCGTCGCGCAGGGCTACGCCAATATCGCGTCCGCCCTGTTCGGCGGCCTGTGCGCCACCGGCACGATCGCGCGCACCGCGACGAATGTGCGCGCGGGGTCGCGCGGGCCGGTCTCGGGCATGCTGCATGCGCTGTTCGTGCTGGTCTTCATGGCGCTGGCCGCGCCGCTGGCCGCCTATATCCCGCTGGCCGCGCTGGCGGGGGTGCTGGCAGTGGTGGCCTGGGGCATGGTGGAAAAGGAAGAGCTGTGGGTGCTGGCGCGCGGATCGCGCGGCGATGCGCTGATCGTGCTGACCACATTGCTTCTGGTGGTGTTCCGCGACCTGACCACCGGCATCATGGTCGGCTTTGCGCTGGCGGGCCTGGTCTTCATCAAGCGGATGTCCGATGCGACCGAGTTGCACGCCGGCGAGTACGAAGCCACCGGCGGCGGCCAGCGCGGCGACCTTCTGGTCTACAAGCTGCGGGGGCCGTTCTTCTTTGGCTCGGCGGCGCAGATCGGCGGCGTGCTGGACCGCATCGCCGACCGGCCGCAGATCTTTGCCATCGACTTCACCGAAGTGCCGATGATCGACAGCTCCGGCGCGCGCAGCTTCGAGGTGCTGGCCCGCAAGCTGCACCGCAAGGGCGGGCAGCTGTGCATCGTCGGCGCCGTTCCCAAGGTGCGCCGGGTGCTGCAGGCGCAAGGCCTGGAGGCGCCACATGCGCATTACCTGCCCGACCTTTCGGCGGTCGAGGCGATGATCAGCCCGGCATCGACCTGACCGCGAATCATTTTGCGCGCCAGGGTTGCAAGGCGGCTGCCCCGGAGGCTGGGGAAAATGGCGGTGCAGGGGGAAACTCACGCAAAAAGGCCCCCTTATCACGCCGCTGTGAAGGCGCAGGGCATTGAAAAACCGTGTCAAATTTCCGCCTCAATTTGTGAGATTTACAGTATTGACATCATAGCGGTTAATTTTTTTACAGAAAAATGTTTGCGATAAAAGGGCTTACGAAAAAATTGACGAAGAGTTAAGGTGGCGTTGATGGATTGCGCTTCCGCTGCCGGAACGCAGGATCGCAGGCATTGGCCGGCCTGCCACGAAAAGGAGAGTCCCATGACGATGCAACCGGACGCCAAGGGCATGTACCCGGCCTCGGCTGAATTCACCGCCAAGGCCCATGTGGATGCCAAGACCTATGCCAGGATGTATGCGGCCTCGGTGGCCGATCCGGCGGCGTTCTGGGCCGAAGAGGGCCTGCGCATCGACTGGATCAAGCCCTATACCAAGGTCAAGAACACCACGTTCGAGTTCGGCAAGGTCGATATCAAATGGTTCGAGGATGGCACGCTGAACGTCAGCGCCAACTGCATCGACCGCCACATGATTTCCCGCGCCACCCAGACCGCGATCATCTGGGAACCCGATGATCCCAAGACCCCGGCCCTGCACATCACCTATGCCAAGCTGCTTGAGGAAACCTCACGCATGGCCAACGTGCTGAAATCGCTGGGTGTGGCGCGCGGCGACCGGGTGGTGATCTATCTGCCGATGATCCCCGAGGCAGCCTATGCCATGCTGGCCTGTGCGCGGATCGGCGCCATCCACTCCATCGTCTTTGCCGGTTTCTCGCCCGATGCCTTGGCCAACCGGATCAACGATTCCGAAGCCAAGGTGGTGATCACCGCCGATTTCGCGCCGCGTGGTGGCAAGAAGACCCCGCTGAAGGACAACACCGACAAGGCGCTGTTGCATTGCTCTGACCGGGTGAAATGCCTGGTGGTCAAACATACCGGCGACCAGACCAGCTGGATCCAAGGCCGCGATGTCGACCTGCTGCAACAGATGGCCTGGGCCAAGCCCTATTGCCCCTATGTCGAGATGGGCGCCGAAGACCCGCTGTTCATCCTTTACACCAGCGGCAGCACCGGCAAGCCGAAGGGGGTGGTGCATACCTCGGGCGGCTATCTGGCCTTTGCCGCGATGACGCAGCAGATGACCTTCGACTACCACGATGGCGATGTGTTCTGGTGCACGGCAGATGTGGGCTGGGTCACCGGACACAGCTATATCATCTACGGGCCGCTGGCGAACGGTGCGACCACGGTGATGTTCGAAGGCGTGCCGACCTTCCCCGATGCCGGCCGGTTCTGGGAGGTCTGCGCCAAGCACAAGGTCAGCCAGTTCTACACCGCCCCGACCGCGATCCGCAGCCTGATGGGCTTGGGGCCGGAATGGGTGGAAAAGCACGACCTCTCCAGCCTGAAGCTGCTGGGATCGGTGGGCGAGCCGATCAACCCCGAGGCCTGGAACTGGTACAACCAGCACGTCGGCAAGGGCAAATGCCCGATCGTCGACACCTTCTGGCAGACCGAGACCGGCGGCCACATGCTGACGCCGTTGCCGGGGGCCATCCCGACCAAGCCGGGGTCGGCCACGCTGCCGTTCTTCGGCGTCAAGCCGGTCATTCTGGATGCCGCCACCGCCGCCGTGCAGGACGCGACCGAGGCCGAGGGCGTCTTGTGCATCGCCGACAGCTGGCCGGGCCAGATGCGCACCCTCTGGGGCGACCATGAGCGGTTCGAGGAAGCCTATTTCAGCCAGTACAAGGGCTATTACTTCACCGGCGACGGCTGTCGCCGCGACAAGGACGGCTATTACTGGATCACCGGGCGGGTCGATGACGTGATCAACGTCTCGGGCCACCGGATGGGCACCGCCGAGGTGGAATCCGCCCTTGTGGCGCATGAAAAGGTGGCCGAGGCCGCCGTGGTGGGTTACCCGCACGACATCAAGGGCCAGGGCATCTATGCCTATGTCACCCTGATGAAGGGCACCGAGCCGTCGGACGCGCTGCGCAAGGAGCTGGAAGCCTGGGTCCGCAACGAGATCGGCCCGATTGCCAAGCCCGACCTGATCCAATGGGCGCCCGGCCTGCCCAAGACCCGCTCCGGCAAGATCATGCGCCGCATCCTGCGCAAGATCGCCGAGAACGATTTCGGAAGCCTGGGCGACACCTCGACCCTGGCCGACCCTTCGGTGGTGGACGATCTGATCGCCAACCGGATGAACAAGGCCTGACGGGGATGGCTGCGGAAAAGCCCCCCGTGTTGATCCTGCTGGGCCCCCCCGGGGCTGGCAAGGGCACCCAGGCCAGGATGCTGGAGGAAGACTTCGGTCTGATCCAGCTGTCCACCGGCGATCTGCTGCGCGCCGCCGTTGCTGCGGGCACCGAGGCCGGCAAACAGGCCAAGACGGTGATGGAGGCGGGCCAGTTGGTCAGCGACGACATCGTGCTGGCAACCTTGCGCGACCGCATGGCCGCGCCGGATGTGGCCAAGGGCGTCATCCTTGACGGCTTTCCCCGCACCGATGGCCAGGCCGCCGCTCTGGACACGCTGCTTGCCGCCAACGGCCAGAAGGTCACGGCTGCGATCAGCCTTGAGGTCGACGACGAGGCCATGATCGGCCGAGTCTCGGGCCGCTATACCTGCGCCAAATGCGGCGAAGGCTATCACGACACCTTCAAGCGCCCCGCCCATGCGGGCACTTGTGACAGATGCGGCGGCACCGACTTCAAGCGCCGGGCCGACGACAACGCCGAAACTGTGCGGGAACGGCTGCGCGCCTACCACGCCCAGACGGCACCGCTGATCGCCTATTACGAGGGCAGGGGCGTGCTGGAACGGATCGACGCGATGGGATCCATCGCCGATATCCGCAGCCTGCTCGGGTCCATCGTCGGGCGGGTGGCGGCCTGAAACGGAGACCCGTCGCCCCGGGTGATCCGGGGCTGCGGGAACGGCGAAGACACCAACCAGGGAGTAACACTCATGGCGGACAAATCATCTGCCAATGCCTACTGGGCGGCGAACGTACGGATCATCCTGATTTCTCTGGTGATCTGGTTCGCCTGCTCGTTCGGGCTTGGCATCATCCTTCGGCCGGCGCTGAAAGGCATCCATGTCGGCGGCGCCGATCTGGGCTTCTGGTTCGCGCAGAACGGGTCGATCTACGTCTTTCTGATCCTGATTTTCGTCTACGCGAAAATGATGGGCAAGATCGATCGTGACCACGGCGTGGACGAATAAAGGGACAGGGACAGATGGATCAATTCACCCTCAACCTGATCGTGGTTGGCATCACCTTTGCCATCTACATCGGGATCGCGCTTTGGGCCCGGGCGGGCACCACAGCGGAATTCTACGCCGCCGGACAGGGTGTTCACCCGATTCTGAACGGCATGGCCACGGGCGCAGACTGGATGTCGGCGGCCTCTTTCATCTCGATGGCGGGCATCATTGCGATGTCGGCAGCGGGCGGCTACGAGCAGTCGGCCTTTCTGATGGGCTGGACCGGCGGCTATGTGCTGCTGGCGCTGCTGCTGGCGCCTTACCTGCGCAAATTCGGCAAGTTCACCGTGCCGGAGTTCATCGGTGACCGCTTCTATTCGCCCACCGCGCGCCTGATCGGCGTGGTCTGCCTGATCGTGATCTCGATCACCTATGTGATCGGCCAGATGCGCGGTGTCGGCGTTACCTTCTCGCGCTTTCTGGAGGTTTCCACCGACAACGGGCTTTATATCGGTGCAACGCTGGTCTTCATCTATGCCGTTCTGGGCGGGATGAAGGGCATCACCTATACCCAGGTGGCGCAATATGTGGTTCTGATCATCGCCTATACGGTTCCGGCGATCTTCATCTCTCTGCACCTGACCGGCAGCTTCCTGCCGCAGATGGGCCTGATCGGCAGCTATGCACCGACCGGGGGCGATGTCACGATGCTGGCCAAGCTGGACTCGGTGGTGACCGAACTGGGCTTCAAGGCCTATACGTCGGAATCTGCCAACATGCTGAACATGTTCCTGTTCACCATGTCGCTGATGATCGGCACCGCGGGTCTGCCGCATGTCATCATCCGCTTCTTCACCGTGCCCAAGGTGGCCGATGCCCGGTCTTCGGCCGGCTGGTCGCTGGTGTTCATCGCCCTTCTCTACACGGTCGCTCCGGCGGTCGGGTCGATGGCGCGTCTGAACCTGTCCACGACGTTCTGGCCCGGTGCGGTTGAAGGTTCGGCGTTCTCGATGCCGGCAATCTCGCTGGCCGACATTGAATCGAAGCCGGAACTGAGCTGGGTGGATACCTGGAAGAAGACCGGTCTTCTGGACTATGCCGACAGGAACGGTGACGGCCTGATCCAGTACTTCAACGAGCCGAAGCCGGTGACCGCCGCCAACACGGCGCTGGCCGGGGCAACCAAGGCGCTGGCGGATTCGACCGATGCCGACAAGACCGCGCTGGAAGCCAAGGTGGCCGAGGCACAGGCCGCTGTCGACACCGCTCTGGGCGAGGCCAAGCTGGGCGACAAGACCCTGGCGGAACTGGGCCTGAAGGGCAACGAGCTGACCAAGGTGGACAACGACATCATGGTTCTGGCGAACCCTGAGATTGCTGCCTTGCCGGGTTGGGTCATTGCTCTGGTGGCAGCCGGTGCACTGGCGGCGGCTCTATCCACTGCGGCGGGTCTGTTGCTGGCCATCTCTTCGGCCATCAGCCACGACCTGATCAAAGGCTCGATCAATCCGAACATCTCGGAAAAGGCCGAGCTTCTCTGGGCCCGTATCGCCATGACCGGCGCCATCATCGTGGCGACCTGGCTTGGCCTCAACCCGCCCGGCTTTGCCGCGCAAGTGGTGGCGCTGGCCTTCGGTCTGGCAGCGGCAACGATCTTCCCGGTTCTGATGATGGGCATCTTCTCGAAGCGCATCAACAAGGAAGGGGCGATTGCGGGCATGCTGGTCGGCCTGGTCTTCACCGCAACCTACATGTTCCTGTATCTTGGCGTGTTCTTCGTCAAAGGCACCAACATGTATGAACCGGTGGCGGCCAACTACTGGTTTGGCATCGCCCCGGCGTCCATCGGTGCGGTTGGCGCGGTGGTCAACTTCGTCGTGGCCTATGTGGTCTCGTCGATGACCAAGGCACCACCGGCGCATGTGATCGACCTGATCGAATCGATCCGCGTGCCGAAAGGCTCGGGCTCGGCTCAGGCCCACTAAGGACAAGCGCGCCTCCGGGGGAAACCTCGGGGGCGCACCCCCTTTGGAAGACCCGGAAAGACCCCGACCATGCAACAGGACATCAGTGCCCTTCTGGCCTTCCTGGAAACGGTCCACCCCTATGACAGCCTGCCGCGGGACGAGATGGCGCGGGTCGCCGCCTCCTTCAGCCGCAGTCACTACGCCGACGGCGCCCTGGTCTATGCGGCCGGCCAGCCGCTGCCCGGCCTTTACCTGATCATGCAAGGCTCGGTCGAGGTGCTGGACCCTTCGGGGGCGCTGGTCTCTCTGCTGGGGCCGCGCAACAGCTTTGGCGAGCGCGGGCTGATGCGCGACGGGGCTGCGGTGACCTCGGCGCGGGCAACCGAGGGCGCCGAAATCCTGATGCTGCCCGAGGCCGAATTCCGGCGCCTGATCGCAGGCTATGCCGCCTTTGAACGCTTTTTCCACCGCGGCCGCAGCGTCGATGCGCGCGAGGCCGACATCTCCACCCGCAAGGTGGGCGACCTGATCGCCCGCGACCCGGTTTCGGTGCCGCCCGAAACCCCCATCCGCAAGGCGGCGCAGGTGATGCGCGATGCGCATGTTTCCTGCCTTGCGGTCACCCGCGACGGGGTGCTGCTGGGCATCGTCACCGCCCGCGATTTCACCAACAAGGTGCTGGCCGAGGGGCTGGACCCCGCCTCTCCGGTGTCGGAAGTGATGGCCAGGGACCTGCTTACCCTGACGCCTGACTCGCTGGGGTCGGACATCCTGCACACCATGCTGGAACATCGCATCGGCCACCTGCCCGTCGTGGACAACGGCCATCTGGTCGGCATGATCACCCAGACCGATCTGACGCGGTTTCAGGCGGTGTCATCGGCCCTTCTGGTGCGCGATGCGGCCAGCGCGGAGACGGTGGCCGAACTGGCCGAGACCACCGCCCGCATCCCCAATCTGCTGGCGCAACTGGTCGGCAGCAATTCCGCGCATGAGGTGGTGACGCGGCTGATCACCGACATCGCCGATACTGTCACCCGCCGCCTGCTGGCGATGGCCGAAACGCAGCTTGGCCCCGCCCCGGTGCCGTATCTGTGGCTCGCCTGCGGCAGCCAGGGCCGTCAGGAACAGACCGGCGTATCCGATCAGGACAATTGTCTGATGATCGACGATGCCGCGACCGAGGCCGACATGGGCTGGTTCGCGCAGATGGCCAGAATCGTCAGCGACGGGCTGAACACCTGCGGCTACGTCTATTGCCCCGGCGCCATGATGGCCACCAACCCGCAATGGTGCCAGCCGATGCGCGTCTGGCGCGGTTATTTCCGCAAATGGGTGGCCGTGCCCGACCCGATGGCGCAGATGCTGGCAAGCGTGATGTTCGATCTGCGGCCGATCGGCGGCACCGCCAGCCTGTTCACCGACCTGCAAGGCGACGTGCTGGAGATGGCGGCGCAAAACTCGATCTTCGTGGCCCATATGGTCGCCAACAGCCTGACCCACCAACCCCCGCTTGGCCTGCTGCGCGGCATTGCCACCATCCGCTCGGGCGAGCACAAGAACCATGTCGATCTGAAGATGAACGGCGTGGTGCCGGTGGTCGATCTGGGCCGCATCTATGCGCTGATCGGGAAACTGCCGATGGTCAACACCCGCGCCCGTCTGCTGGCGGCAACCGAGGCGGGGGTGATCTCGGCCTCGGGCGGCAAGGACCTGCTGGAGGCCTATGACCTGATTGCCGAAACCCGGCTGCAGCATCAGGCCCGCCGCGTCCGCGCGGGAGAGCGGCCCGACAACTTCATCGCCCCCTCGGAACTGTCCGATTTCGAGCGCAGCCACCTGCGCGACGCCTTTGTCGTGGTGCGCACCATGCAATCCGCCGTGGGTTCGGCCCGTGGCGCACCGAACTGAACCGAAGAAAGGCCCGCAATGGCGCTTGAACTTGTTGCCGCAATCGTTGCCGCCATCGCCTTTGCCGGGATCGCGCTGATCGCACGCAAAATCTCGGGCGGGCGGCTGCCGAAATGGGCTGTGACGGTTGCCGCAGCGGTGGGGCTGATCGGAACCACGATCTGGCTGGAATACGACTGGTTCAACCGCGTCACCGCCGCGCTGCCCGCCAGCTTCGAGGTGGTCGACGTGCAGGAAGAAGCCATGCCCTTGCGCCCCTGGACCTATCTGAAACCGATCCGCATGCGCTTTCTGGCGCTGGATCACGCGAAGACCGCGACCCATCCGCAGGTGCCGGGCCTGCGCATGGTCACGCTGTACAGTTTTGCCCGCTGGAAGGCGCCGCAAGCGGCGCTGATGGCGGTCGATTGTGCCGCAAACCGCCGTGTGCTGGTGTCCGACGGGGTGGAAATCACCCCAGACGGCACCCTGAAGGGCGCGGAATGGCAAGTGGCGGGTGACGGTGACAAGCTGCAGGAGGCCGCCTGCCGGGAGGGTTGAGATGGCCGAGATCACAAAGCTCGACAAGGGAAGGAAACACCGCGTTCTGGTGGTGGAAGACGAAGACAACATCGCGCTGGCGCTGGATTTCCTGCTGACGCGCGAGGGTTACGACCATGACCGGGTGGCCGATGGCGACGCGGCCCTGCCCAAGATCCGCGCCATGCACCCCGATCTGGTCTTGCTGGACGTGATGCTGCCCGGCGCCTCGGGCTATGAGATCTGCCAGAGCATCCGGCTGGACCCGTCCTTGCGCGACGTGAAGATCCTGATGATGACGGCGCGCGGATCCTCGATCGAAAAGCGCAAGGGGCTGGCGATCGGGGCCGATGGCTTCATCACCAAACCGTTCGAGTTGAAGGAGTTGCGAGAGGAAGTGCGCCGCCTCTTGGGCCCGGAGGTCTAGCGATGCTGACCGGGCTTTCCCTGCGCATCCGGGTCTTTCTGTTCTTCGCGGCCTTGATGGTGGGGGCAATGGCGGCGCTGTGGCTGGGGCTGTGGCTGGGCTACATTCGCCTCGGCAGCCCCGAAACGCTGGACGCCTTCGTGCAGGCCGGGGTGGTGGCGGGCTTTGCCATTCTGGGGCTGATTGCCGCGGTCTGGTATCTGTTCGACCTCAACGTGGCCAAGCCGATCGACGCGCTGGCCGGCGCCCTGCGCGCCCGCGCCCATGCCGATGTGACCGGCGAAATGGACGCTGCCATCGCCCGCTATCTGGGCGATCTGGCGCCCGCCGCCACCGCTGCCGCCACCAGCCTGGCCGAGACCCGCAATGCGCTGGCCGAAGCC
>JBATAV010000230.1:0-2127 GCA_049662025.1 Paracoccaceae bacterium
CGAAAGGGCTTATCAGCACGCCCATGTCGAACAAGCGTTTCCAGACGGGCACCGGCCCTTCGCAGCGCCAGCTGCGCGTCGGCGAACTGATTCGTCGCACCATCTCCGATGTGCTGAACCGGGCCGAGATTCACGACCCCGAGTTGAACGCCATTTCTATCACCGTGGGCGAGGTCTCGTGCTCGCCCGATCTCAGGGTCTGCACAGTCTATGTGATGCCCCTGATGGGCAGCGTGCCGGTGGAAGAGGCGATCAAGGCGCTGGCCCGCAACAAGGGCGAACTCCGCCACCGCATCGGATCCGAACTGACGCTGAAATACGCCCCCGACCTGCGGTTTCGCGCCGATGAGACCTTTGACCGGCTGGACGAAACCCGGCGGCTGTTTTCCGATCCCGGCGTGCAGCGCGATCTTTCGGCGCAAGACGGCGAAGAGGATTGACATGCGCCGCCTTCTGGTCCTTCTGGCGCTGCTTTTGCCGCAGGCGGCGCTGGCCGCGACCTGCCGCGACGACAGCTTTGACGGCGCCTCGTTCACCCTGTGCGAAGTGACCCTGGACGATGACCTGCGGCTTTTTCACTCCGGCCCCGACGGCGCCTATGGCAGCTTCGTCGCAGTAGACGAGATGCTGCAGGGCCTTGGTCAAAGCCTGGGCTTTGCGATGAATGCAGGCATGTATCACCGTGACCTGGCGCCGGTGGGGCTGTTCATCAGCCAGGGGGTGCAAAGCTCGGCGCTGGTCACCCGCGCCGGGCCGGGCAACTTCGGAATGCTGCCGAACGGGGTGTTCTGTTGGGGCGACGGCTACCGCGTGATTGAAAGCCGCCGTTTCAAGGCCAGCCCGCCCGCCTGCCGTTTTGCCACCCAATCCGGGCCGATGCTGGTGATCGGCGGCAAGCTGCACCCCAAGCTTTTGCCCGACAGCACCTCGGAATACATTCGCAACGGCGTCGGCGTCAGTGCCGATGGCAGCCGGGCAGTCCTTGCCATTTCGAACCAGCCGGTGACGTTTCACCTGTTCGCGCGGCTGTTCCGCGATCACCTTGGCCTGACTGACGCGCTGTATTTCGACGGCAACATCTCGCGGCTTTACGCACCAGAACTGGCCCGTCACGACGGCGGCTTTCCGATGGGTCCCATCGTCGGCACCGTGGTTCCAAAGGGTTAGCTTATGGCGCGCAGCAAGAAGGGCCGCCCGGTTTCCGGCTGGGTGATCGTCGACAAGCCCGCGGGTATCGGGTCGACCGATGTGGTGGGCAAGGTCCGCTGGGCGTTTCAGGCGCAAAAGGCCGGGCACGCGGGCACGCTGGACCCCGACGCCACCGGCGTTCTGGCGGTGGCGCTGGGTGAGGCGACCAAGACCGTCGCGCTGATCCAGGACGCACAGAAATGCTACCGCTTCCGCGTCACCTTCGGTGCTGCAACCAGCACCGATGACGCCGCGGGCGCGGTTCTGGCGACTTCGGCCAACCGCCCCACCGATGCCGGGATCACCGCCGCCCTTGCCGCCTTTCGCGGGAATATCCTGCAAGTGCCGCCGCAGGTCTCGGCGGTAAAGGTCGATGGCGCCCGCGCCTATGATCTGGCGCGAGCGGGGGTCGAGATGGACCTTGCCGCGCGGCCGCTTTGGGTGGAACGGCTGGACCTGCTGGCCCGCCCCGATGCCGACCATGCCGATTTCGAAATGGTCTGCGGCAAGGGCGGCTATGTCCGCGCCATCGCCCGCGATCTGGGCGCGGCGCTGGGCTGCCTTGGGCACGTGCAATCGCTGCGCCGCGAATGGTCGGGACCCTTTGTCGCCTCGGCGGCCTGCACGTTGCAGGAAATCGAAAGCCTCGCCCGCACCCACGACATCGACCGCCTCTTGAAACCGCTGGAACTGGGCCTTGCCGGCCTGCCGGAACTGCAAGCCACCCCAGAAGGCGCCGCCCGGTTGCGCAACGGCAACCCCGGGCAGGTGCTGGGCCATATCCCCTATGGCGACGAGGCCTGGGCCAGCCTGAACGGCCAGGCCATCGCCGTCGGCCGCTACATGGGTGGCGAATTGCACCCCAGCCGGGTATTCAACCGGTAAGACGGCCAGGAGGAGCCGCGTCGGATGGCGGCGAAGACTCGGCTTCTGCCCGGT
>JBATAV010000231.1:0-2739 GCA_049662025.1 Paracoccaceae bacterium
GTCCAGAGGATGGGGAAGAATATCACCAGGCCAATGGTCCAGGCCAGGACGGTGACGGCGGTCTTGCGGGTGGGGGATGCGGTGCGTGCCATGGGTCAGGCGTCCAGATTCTTGCCAATCATCCGCATCAGGAAGAATGCGACGATGTTGGCCAGGATGACGGCGATGATGCCCCCCGCCGAGCCGCCGCCGACGTCGTAGTTCAACAGCGACTGGGCGTAGACGAGGAAGGGCAGGTTGGCGGTGCCGAGGCTGCCGTTGGTGGTGACCAGGATCTCGGCAAAGACCGACAGCAGGAAGATGGTCTGGATCAGGATCACCACGGTGACGGCGCGGCTGAGGTGCGGCAGAGTCAGATACCAAAACCGTGACAGGGGCGGCGCGCCGTCCATCTCGGCGGCGTCCATCTGTTCGCGGTCAAGGGATTGCAGGGCGGTGAGCAGGATCAGGGTCGAGAACGGCAGCCACTGCCAGGCGACGATCAGCACGATCGAAGCCAGCGGGGATTGCGTCAGGAAATCATAAGGTTGCAGGCCAAGGCTGTTGGCGATGTGGGCGAACATGCCGTTCACCGGGTTCATGAACATGTTCTTCCACACCAGACCCGAGACGGTGGGCATGACGAAGAAGGGCGCGATGACAAGGACGCGCACGATGCCTTGGCCCCAGAACGGCTGGTCGAGCAGAAGTGCGAGCAGGAGGCCGCCGACGACGGTGATGGCCAGCACGCCCAGGACAAGGATCAGGGTGTTGGTGATGGCCTGCCAGAACGCGGGCTGGGCGACGAAATAGGTGTAGTTGCTGAAGCCCGCCCAGCTTTCCGTGCCGGGGCTCAGCAGGTTGTAGCGCAGGAAGCTGAAGTAGAGGGTCATGGCCAGCGGCACGATCATCCACAGAAACAGCAAGATGACGGCGGGAGAGACCATGAGGCGCGCGGCGGCGCGGGAATGCGCAGTGGCCATGGGGGAACCTCTGAGGGCTTTGGGGTGGGCTGCGGGGCCGGCCGGGAAGAACCGGCCCCGTTGGTGTGACCTAGGGGCCTGGGTTACTTGATGTACCCGGCGCGGGTCATCTCGGTCGTCACCAGGTCTTGTGCCTGGGCAAGACCGTCATCCAGCGTGACCGAACCGGCCAGCACGGATGCGAAGATTTGGCCGACAGAGGTGCCGATGCCCTGGAACTCGGGGATCGCTACGAACTGCACGCCGACATAGGGCACCTCATCCACGGTCGGATGCGTCGGATCAGCCGCGTTGATGCTGTCCAGCGTCATCTTGGCGAAGGGCACCTTCTGGTATTCCGGGTTCGCGTAAAGCGACGACCGGGTGCCGGGGGGTACGTTGGCCCAGCCCTCTTTCGCGGCGACCAGATCAAGGTATTCCTTCGAGGTAGCCCAGGCGACAAAGGCCTTGGCGGCCTCTTCCTTCTGGGTGCCGGCGGGGATGCCAAGCGACCAGGCCCAGAGCCAGTTGCCGCGCTTGCCCAGGCCCTTGTCGGGGGCCAGCGCGAAGCCGACCTGGTCGGCGACGGTGCTGTCCTTGCCGGTCACGAAGGAGGCGGCGACGGTGGCGTCGATCCACATGCCGCATTTGCCCTGCTGGAACAGCGCCAGATTTTCGTTGAAGCCGTTGTTCGAGGCACCGGGCGGGCCGTAGTTGGTCATCAGGTCGAGGTAGAAGGACAGGGTGTCCTTCCAGGGCTGCTGGTCGAACTGGGGCTTCCAGTCCATGTCGAACCACTTGGCGCCGAAGCTGTTGGACATGGCGGTCAGGAAGGCCATGTTCTCGCCCCAGCCGGCCTTGCCGCGCAGGCAGATGCCGTAGATGCCGGCGTTCTTGTCGGTCATCGCGGCGGCGGCGGTCTTTATCTCGTCCCAGGTGGGCGCGTCGGGCATGGTCAGCCCGGCCTTTTCCATCAGGTCGGTGCGATACATCACCATCGAGCTTTCGCCATAGAAGGGCGAGGCGAAAAGCGTGCCGTCAACGGTCAGGCCGCCACGGATGGCGGGCAAGAGATCGTCGACATCATATTCGGCGGGCAGATCGTTCAGCCCGACCAGCCAACCCTGCTTGCCCCAGATCGGAACCTCATAGGTGCCGATGGTCAGCACGTCGAACTGGCCGCCCTTGGTGGCGATGTCGGTCGTGACCTTTTGGCGCAGCGCGTTTTCTTCCAGCGTCACCCACTCGACCTTGATGTCGGGATGCTTGGCGTAAAAGTCATCCATCAGACCCTGCATGCGGATCATGTCGCCGTTGTTCACGGTCGCGACAGTGATGGTGGTTTCGGCCATCGCAGCCCCCGACAGGGTTAGCATGGCCGTCGCGCCTAACAGCGCGCGAAGCGTCTTGTTCATGGTATCCTCCCAAAGCAGCAAATGAGCAAATCATCGCCCATTGAATAATTGCTCACAGCTTAAGCCGATTCGTCAAGCCCCCAGTTTCGCTGCGGTTGCAAAAGGGGCGGGGCTGTTTCGGGCTACTTCAGGGCCAGAATGGCGCTGGCGGTGGCCTCATCGGTGACCAGGCCATTGACGATCTTGCCCAGGCAGGCGGCATGCAGGGCGCGTACTTTTGCCGGGCCTGCGCAGACGGCAATCACCGTTTGCGACCGGCCCGCCTCAACCCGCACCCCGCCCACCAACGCATTGCGCGGCGAGTCGAGGTAGCGGCCCTGGGAGTCATAGACCCAACCGGCGATTTCCCCTGCGGCGCCTTGGGCCTGCAGCTCGGCCAGTGC
>JBATAV010000232.1:0-2216 GCA_049662025.1 Paracoccaceae bacterium
GATGCGGATCTGATCATCATCGGTGCCGGTCCCGCCGGGATGGCCGCCGCGACCACCGCAGCGCAGGGTGGCGCGCGCGTGTTGCTGCTGGACGAGCAGGCACAGGCCGGCGGGCAGATCTACCGCAATGTTGGTCTGAATGGCGGTTCCCGCTCTTGGTTGGGCAAGGATTACCTTGCCGGGCCGCCACTGGTTCAGGCGTTGGAGCATCCGAACATTCGGGCCGAGTTCCGCGCGACGGTCTGGCGCGTTGAGGGCGGGCCGCGCATGGTCTGGTCGCGCGATGGCGTCAGTCATCTGGCCACCGCCCCGCATATCCTGCTGGCAGGTGGCGCGCAGGAGCGCCCCGTCCCATTTCCGGGCTGGACGCTGCCGGGCGTGATGCCTGCAGGTGCGGCGCAGATCCTGATGAAGTCCTCGGGCCTTTTGCCGCGCAACGCCGTTCTCGCCGGTGCGGGGCCGCTGCTTTATCTGATCGCGGCCCAGATGATTGACGCAGGTTCACCGCCGCAGGCCTTGGTTGAAACGCAGACCGCTGGAATGATGGCGCGCGCCTTGCCGCATTTGCCTCGCGCGCTGTTGGCCGCGCCAACGCTGTTCAAAGGGCTGGGCCTGTTGCGCAAGATACGTGCCGCAGGCGTGGTGCGGTATACCGGGGCCACGGGTTTCAAAGCCGAACAGAGCCCCGACGGCGGCATCACTTTCACCTTCACCGCCAAGGGGCGCCAGCGCTGCTTGACCACCCCGCTGCTGTTGACGCATCAGGGCGTCATTCCCGCAACGCATATCAGCCGCGCGGCAGGGCTGGGCCATGTCTGGAACCCCGCCCAACAGGCATTTCAACCCGTCGTCGATGGCTGGGGTCGCAGCGATGTGCAGGGTGTTCACGTCGCGGGTGACGGTGCCGGGATCAGTGGCGCCGAAGCAGCGCAGGCGGCGGGACGGCTGGCCGCGCTGGACATTCTGCATCTGTCGGGGCGGCTGTCCTTGGACGCGCGCAACGCGCAGGCCGCGGCTGATCATACCGCGTTGCGCCGGGCGCGGGCGATCCGACCGTTTCTGGATGCCGCCTATGCGCCCTTGCCCGAATTCCTGGCGCCGCAGGGCGCGACAATCGTCTGTCGCTGCGAGGAAGTCACCGCCGCCGATATCCGCCGCGCCGTTGTCGAAGGGGCCAACGGCCCGCGACAGGTGAAAACTGCCACCCGCGCCGGGATGGGCCCCTGTCAGGGCCGCATGTGCGATCTGACCACGCGCGGAATCCTGTCCGCTTGCGGTGCAGACCCGGCACCTCCGCGCGCCCGCAGCCCGATCAAACCCGTCACCCTTGGCGAACTCGCCGCCTTGCAGGAGCAGACCCCATGACCGAAGCCGCCCTGAAAGTCGTCGATCTGCACAAGAGCTTTGGCGCGCATGAGGTGATCAAGGGCGTGTCGCTTGAGGCGCAAAAGGGCGACGTGATTGCCATTCTTGGGGCCTCTGGCTCGGGCAAAAGCACGTTCTTGCGCTGCATCAACCTGTTGGAAACGCCCAATTCCGGCGATGTCTACCTGGCCGGTGAAAAGATGCGGATGACCCGCAATCGCCATGGCGAGGTGATCCCCGCCGATATTGCCCAGGTCGAGCGCATGCGCGCCCGCGCCGCGATGGTGTTTCAGGGCTTTAACCTCTGGTCGCACATGACGGTGTTGGAAAACGTGCTGGAAGGCCCGCTCTACGTCCAGAAAATCCCCAAGGCGCAGGCGCGCGAAAAGGCCGTTGCGCTATTGGCCAAAGTCGGGCTGTCGGACCGCGCCGATTATTACCCCGCGCATCTGTCGGGCGGCCAGCAACAGCGCGTCGCGATTGCGCGCGCCTTGGCGATGGACCCCGATGTCATGCTGTTTGACGAGCCGACCTCGGCACTTGACCCCGAATTGGTTGGCGAGGTTCTGGCGGTGATGCGCGATCTGGCTGCCGAGGGGCGCACCATGCTGGTTGTCACCCACGAGATGGCCTTTGCCCGCGATGTCTCGACCCACACGGTGTTCTTGCACCAGGGCGAGGTCTGTGAGGCAGGCCCACCCGCCAAATTGTTCGCCAACCCCGAAACCGACCAATTCCGCGCCTTTCTGGCCCGGATGAATTGACCCCACACCGCAAACCCGAAGGAAACCCCATGCTGAGAAGAACCCTGCTCTCCACCTTTGCCGCCCTGATGCTGGCCACCCCCAGCT
>JBATAV010000233.1:0-4698 GCA_049662025.1 Paracoccaceae bacterium
CCTTTTCCAGCGCCTCGGACCCGCGCGCGCAGATCACCAGATCGACGCCCGCCTCGGCCAGCGCCGCCGCACAGCCCCGCCCCAGCCCCTTCGAGGCCGCACAGACGATTCCCTTCCGCCCACGAATTCCCAGATCCATTTTCGTCCCTCCTGATTTACCGTCAGCCTAGCGCCCACAACGCGCGGGCGAAACCCCGGCGCCTGCGTGGACAATCCGTCCGGATTTCCCTTGCCGTTTCCGCAATTTGTTCGCATGAACACCGGGTTTGACCCCACCCGTAAACCTTTGGTAAGCTGGTGTCATCGAAGGTGGGGGCCTTCCGTTTCACCAGTGCGCAGGATCACCGCGTCCCATGTCCGCCTCCGCCAGCCCACTTCCCGGCCATGCCTGCCAATTGTTCGCGGCCGAAGACGTCTATGTGTCGATCGGTGTCAATGCCGGTGACGGTCTCGGGCTGCCAGGTGACGTGGTGGAGGGCGACATCTACGAACTGGCCGAGGGCGCCCGCCCCTTGCGTCTGGTGCTGACCCGCCCCACCCTTGGCACCGATCCGACCGTCGCAGAAGGATCCGGCATCGGCAAGCCGGGCGATCCGGTCAGGATGGCTGCGCGCTACACGCTGATGTCGCCCGATGGCGACAAGGTCGAACTGTTGCTGCTGCCCGTCGCGGGGCGGCTTTACGCGCTTCCGCTCTCGCCGATGAGCGCGCGGTCCGACTATACCCTGCTGAAGATCGAGACCGCCCCCGAGGAAACCCGGCTGTCGGACCTGATGTGCGTTTCTTTCGCGCGTGGCACCATGATCACGCTTGCCACCGGCGCCCAGGTCCCGATCGAAAGCCTGCGCCCCGGCGACAAGATCCTGACCCGCGACCACGGGCCGCAACCCTTGCGCCTTCTGGGCCAGGCAACCTTGCGCGCGCATGGTGCTTTTGCCCCGGTGGTGATCCTGGCCGGAACGCTGGGCAATACCGGCGACCTGATCGTCAGCCAGCATCACCGCATGTTCCTCTACCAGCGCAAGCGCATCCAGGGTTTGCCGACGTCAGAGCTGCTGGTCCAGGCCAAGCACCTGGTCGATGACGAGAGCGTCTTCATCCGCGAAGGCGGCGCGGTGGAATATTTCTCGCTGGTCTTCGACAGCCATGAGATCATCTATGCCGAGGGGATTCCGGCCGAAAGCCTGATGGTGAACGACGCCACCGTCAGCCGCCTGCCCCCTGACATCGCCGCCGAGGTCAGCAGTCGTTTCCCCGGTCTGGCGCAGGTGCAGCACTTCGGCACCGAGGCCGGGCGGCAATTCCTGGAAACACTTGGGGCCAACCGGCTTTATCAACAGGCCCGCCGCCGCCGCGACAGCGCGCGTCCTGATCGCGACGGCTGACCCCGGCCTCAGCCGACCATCAGCCCCCAGATAAGGTTGAGGTTCAGCGCGATGATCGTCGCCGCAATCAGCCACGACACCGCCGTCAACCAGCGCGGCGCCACCAGATCGCCCATCTTCGCCCGGCTGGCGGTGAACAGCACCAGGGGCACGACGGCAAACGGCAGCTGAAAGCTCAGCACCACCTGGCTCAGGATCAACAGCCGCCCGGTCTCTGCCGCCCCCCAGATCAGGATCACCGCCACCGCCGGCGCAATCGCCAGCATCCGCGTGATCAGCCGCCGCATCACCGGGCTGACGCGGAAATTGATGAACCCCTCCATAACGATCTGCCCCGCCATCGTCGCCGTCACCGTGGCGTTCAATCCGCAGGCCAGCAGCGCCACCCCGAACAGCATCGGCGCCAGCGCGCCCCCGAGCAGCGGCGCCAGCAGCGCATGGGCCTGGTCGATCTCGACAATCTCGGTATTGCCGCTGGCGTGGAACGCCGCTGCGGCAAGGATCAGGATGCTGGCATTGATCGTCAGCGCGAACATCAGCGCCACCGTACTGTCCCAGGTTGCCAGCCGCAGTGCCTGTCGCCGCTCGCCCGGGGCGCTGCCAAAGGCGCGGGTCTGCACGATGCCGGAATGCAGGTACAGGTTGTGCGGCATCACCGTGGCACCAATGATCCCCAGCGCGATATACAGCATCTCGGGGTTGGTCACGATCTCGGTCGAGGGCAGAAAGCCCCGCAAAACACCGCCCCAATCGGGGTCCGCCATCAGGATTTGAATCAGGAAGGCTGCCGCAATCACCCCCAGCAGGGTGATCACAAAGGCCTCGACCTTGCGGAACCCCCTGCTTTGCAGCCACAGGATCAGGAACACATCAGCTGCGGTCAGGAACACCCCGATTTCCAAAGGAATATTGAACAACAGCTTCAGCCCGATCGCGGTGCCAATCACCTCGGCCAGGTCGGTGGCGATGATCGCCATTTCGGCGAGAAGCCACAGGGGCACCGAAACCCAGCGCGGCCAGGCATCGCGGCAGGCCTGTGCCAGATCACGCTCCGCCGCAATCGCCAGCCGGGCGCACAGTGATTGCAGGATGATCGCCATCGCATTCGACAGCAGCGCCACGAACAAGAGTGTATAGCCGAACTTCGCCCCACCGGCGAGCGAGGTCGCCCAGTTGCCGGGGTCCATGTAGCCCACCGCCACCAGATAGCCCGGCCCGACAAAGGCAAAGAACCGCCGGAAGGGCGAGACGTTGCGCGGCACCACAATGCTTCGGAACACTTCGGAAAGCGAAGGCTCTTCGCGGCTATGGCGCCAGGCGGCTTTCGGCAGAGGGGCAAGCGAGTCCTTGGCGGGCATGGTATCCAGTTGCGAATGATTTGCATTTTCATTACTTCGCCACTGGCGCCGGGTCAAGCCCCCCCCTGGAACGGCCAAGAAGGCAGCAGACCCGAGCGGGTCTCACCCGCCAGCCGGCCGCCTGCCGGAGCGTCGAACATGCCGCCTTCCGGGTGCTTGCCGAAGGCCACGCTTGCCCGCACCCGGTCGGCCGAAGACAGTGCATGCAGCAAAAGACGGCGGGATCGCAGACGACCAGCTTCCCGGCAGCGTCGCGCGCGCCGGTCTGCCAGACCTAGTACCAGGCGTCCGCAGCCTCGGCCTTCTTGCGCGCCACATAGTCGTGCAGCGCCTCGCGCACCCCGTCGTCCAGCGCCGGCGCCTCGTATTCGGCCAGCCGCTTCTTCCACAGCCGGTTCGCCCGCGTCGCGGCGTCGTCAGACCCTGCAGCCTCCCATTTCTCGAAAGGCTCGTTGTCGGCCAGATCGCTGTCCCAGAACGCAGTCTCGTAATGCGCCAGGGTGTGGGAACAGCCGAAGAAATGGTTGCCCGGCCCCACTTCGGCAAAAGCATCGACAGCCAGTTGGTCGTCGTCGATCTTCACCCCGTCCAGGTAGGCATGCAAGGCGCCGCAAAGGTCGGCATCCAGCATGAACTTCTCGTAAGACATGCTCAGCAGGCCATCCAGGAACCCCGCCGAATGCAGGATGAAATTGGCCCCGCAATGCACCGCGGCCAGCATGCTCATCACGCCTTCGGTCATCGCCTGGGCATCGGGCAGCTTCGAGGTGGTGAAGTTGCCCGAACAGCGCAGCGGCAGGTTCAGCCGCCGCGCCAGCTGGCCGATCACCATGCTGCCGATTGCCGGTTCCGGCGTGCCAAAGGTCGGAGACCCCGAGCGCAATGACATCGACGACAGGAAGTTGCCGAAGATCACCGGCGCGCCCTTGCGCTCCAGCTGGGTCAGCGCGCAACCGGCCATGGTTTCGGCCAGCGACTGCACGATGCCGCCTGCGCTGGTCACCGGCCCCATGGCACCACCCAGGATGAAGGGCACCACCACCGCGGCCTGATTTGCCCGCGCATAGGCGCGCAAGGACCGCGTCATCGTGCCATCCCAGACCAGTGGGGAGTTCACGTTGACGTTGCCAAGGATCACACAGTTCCGGTCAACGAATTCGGTGCCGAACAGCACCCGGCACATCTCGATGCTGTCTTCGCTGCGCTCTTCAGCGGTGACCGATCCCATGAACGCCCGGTCGGAATATTCGATATGCGCCAGCACCATATCCAGATGGCGCTTGTTCACCGGCAGGTCGGTCGGCTCGCAGATCGTGCCGCCCGAATGGTGGAAGTTCGGGCTGGACTGCGCCAGTTTCACGAAATTGCGAAAGTCTTCCATCGTGCCAAAGCGGCGGCCCTTGTCCAGGTCCATCACGAAGGGGCAGCCATAGGCCGGCGAGAACACCACGTTCTTGCCGCCGATCTGAACCGAATTGGCCGGGTTGCGGGCGTGCTGGGTAAACTCGCGCGGGGCCGAGTGCAGGATTTCCCGCAGCATCCCCGGCTCGAATTTCACCAAAAGTCCGTCGACCTTTGCCCCGGCCTTCTTCCAATGCTCCAGCGCCACCGGATCGTCGCGGAACTCGATCCCGGTTTCGGCCAACACCCGGTCGGCCGCCCGCTCGATCCGCAGCAGATTTTCCTCTGACAGCACGTCATAGGGCGGGATGTTCCTTACGATGAACGGCCGCCCCATGCCGCCGCCTTTCCTGGCGCGCTCCACCTGCCGCGCCTGCCGCCCGCTTCTGCGTTGTTCGTTCATCGCCGTCCCTCCGCTTTACGCGCAATCAAACGCCCGCATGTCGCAAAAGGCCCGCACGGAAGCGACAGTTGAATGTCTGATTCCTCTGCCCCTTCATCTTGGCAAAAATATTCTCGGGGGGTGAGGCGCGCCGCGCCGAGGGGGGCAGACA
>JBATAV010000234.1:0-3694 GCA_049662025.1 Paracoccaceae bacterium
CCTCATTGCCCGCCGGGGCGGGTGGGCGGGCCTTGGTTACCTGGGCGTCATCGGTGGGGACGCAGGCGGTGACCAGCGCGAAGATCGCGACAAGAGAGAGTTTCCGCATTTTCTGGCAGCTCGATTCATGCGATTGCCGGGATCTTTCGCCCCGGTGGGTGCCCCAGAAACCCGGACGAACGGCGACGCCCCCGCATCGCCGTCCGCCCTGGGCCGCTGGTGGTCCTGTGTCCACGTTGCCCGGGACCCGACCCTGCGGAGGCGAGCAGACGAGGTGCCCCGCAGGTTCGTGTCAGGCATGCTTGCCGGGCAGACCAGCCCTGACAGCACGTGGTAGGGCCTGCCGATACCGCGCCCGGCAGGGGCCACGGCGGAAGACAGGCGGTTGACCCCGGTTGCGAAAGCCGCCCGCGCCGGTTCCGGCCTGCGGACATGGCTGATCGGGCGAGGCGAGGGCGCCACGTCCGGCAGACAGGTCAGACAGTGAAGAAGGGGCATTCGGGCAGCTTTCGGAACCGGGATCACAGTGGTTTGATCCAACAGGTGCCGAGTGTCCTTATCGCGGCCCCCTTGTGTCAATTGCGCGGAATCTTGGCGATTGTCGCCGAACCAGCAGTAGGGGTCGGCAGGGAAGGGGGGACCAGATTTTCCGTCGTGTCTTCACGAAATATTTCCGAATATGTCTGAAATGTGGCATTTCGTGAGTGGATTGTGTCAGGACTGTGGCCGAACTTCGGCAATCTCGCCCGATTCGGGCCCGGTTCGATCCGTTCAAGGCGGCCTGCAACGCCGCCTTCGCGCCGCCGCAGAGCCGAGGCCTAGCGCTGCGCGCGCGCCAGAAAGGCCAGTCGCTCGAACAGCTGCACGTCCTGTTCGTTCTTCAACAGTGCCCCGTGCAGGCGCGGCAGCGCATCGCGCGCGTCGCGCCTGAGGTCTTCGGGCGAAAGATCCTCGGCCAGGATCAGCTTCAGCCAGTCCAGCACTTCAGAGGTGGAGGGCTTCTTCTTCAGCCCCGGCGTCTCGCGGATCTCGAAGAACTGCGTCAGGGCGGTGGCAAGAAGCCGGTCCTTGATGGCAGGAAAGTGCAGCCGCACGATGGCGGCCAGGGTCTCGGGGTCGGGAAAGCGGATGTAGTGGAAAAAGCAGCGGCGCAAAAAGGCGTCGGGCAGTTCCTTTTCGTTGTTCGAGGTGATGATGACAACCGGGCGATGCGCCGCGCGAACCACTTCGCCGGTCTCGTAGACGTGAAACTCCATCCGGTCGAGTTCCTGCAGAAGGTCGTTGGGAAACTCGATATCGGCCTTGTCGATCTCGTCGATCAGCAAAACCACGCGGCCAGGGGCGGTGAACGCCTGCCACAGCTTGCCCTTGCGGATGTAATTGGCCACGTCATGCACCCGCGCCTCACCCAGCTGGCTGTCGCGCAACCGGCTGACGGCGTCGTATTCGTACAGCCCCTGCTGCGCCTTGGTGGTGGATTTCACATGCCACTCCAGAAGCGGCATCCCAAGGCTGTCCGCCACCTGGCGGGCCAGTTCGGTCTTGCCGGTTCCGGGTTCTCCCTTCACCAGAAGCGGGCGTTGCAGGGTGACGGCGGCATTCACCGCAACCGCAAGCGAATCATCGGCGACATAGGTCGCGGTAGAAGAGAACTTCATTGGCGGATCAAACACCTGTGAGGGACACCGGCGGACCCTAGCCCCGCCTTCATTTTGTCGCAACCGCTAGTGACAATCGAATGCGCTTGCGCTAAACGCCCGCTCAAGCAGGAGCGCGCCATGACAGTTGCCGACCTGTCGGCGCAAGCCGACGCCAAGGAGAGTGTATCGATGAAGCCGGAAGTATTCCTGCCTGATGACTACCGCCCCGCCGAGGGGGAGCCCTTCATGAACGACCGGCAACTGGAATACTTTCGCCGCAAGCTGATCATCTGGAAGCAGGAACTGCTGGGCCAAACGGCCGAGACCATCGACAACCTGCAGGATTCGGGGCGCAACGTGCCCGACATCGCCGACCGCGCCAGCGAAGAGACCGACCGCGCGCTGGAACTGCGCACCCGCGACCGGCAGCGCAAGCTGGTGGGCAAGATCGACGCGGCGCTGCGGCGGATCGAAAGCGGCGAATACGGCTATTGCGATATGACCGGAGAGCAGATCAGCCTGAAGCGGCTGGACGCCCGCCCGATCGCCACGATGACGCTGGAAGCCCAGGAAAAGCACGAGCGCCGCGAAAAGGTGCATCGCGACGACTGATTTTATAGTCCGGGCCGGGGGCTTGCGCCTTGGGCATCGACAGGGGAACATGCGCCGGGCCATCTGGGTCCGGCGTTTTCTTTTCTGGGAAAACCATGAGTCTGATCGGCCAACCCGTGATCATCCTTGGCGCTGGCGTTGCTGGCCTGGCAGCGGCGCGGGCGCTGGCCCTGCGTGGCGCGCAGGTCACCGTGCTGGAACAGGCCGATGCGGTGCGCGAGGTCGGCGCTGGGTTGCAGATCTCGCCCAATGGTGCAGCGGTTCTGAAGGCGCTGGGGCTTGAGGCAGCGCTGGAGGCAGCCTCGACGCGGGCCCGCGCGGTCGAATTGCGTGACGGGCTGGATGGCAGCCTGGTGACCCGGCTGGAGGTGGCGGCGCTGCGCCCCGAACAGGGCTATCATTTCCTGCACCGCGCCGACCTGATTGCACTTCTGCTGCAGGGCGCGCGCGCGGCCGGGGTGGATCTGCGGCTGTTGCAGAAGGCCGATCGGGTGGATCTTTCGGGCGCCCGGCCGAAGGTGGTGATGTCCACCGGTGCCGAAGTCGAGGCCGGTCTGCTGATCGGCGCCGACGGGCTGCATTCGCCAACCCGGGTGGCGCTGAACGGCAAGGTGGCGCCGTTCTTCACCCATCAGGTGGCCTGGCGGACGCTGATCCCCTGCGAGCCCGGTGCGGATCCGGTGGCCGAGATTCACATGGGGCCGGGGCGGCATCTGGTCAGCTATCCCTTGCGTGGCGGCACCCTGCGCAACATCGTGGCGATCGAGGAACGCCGCCGCTGGGCGGAAGAGGGCTGGTCCCTGCGCGACGACCCGATGGAGTTGCGCGTCGCGTTCGAGGCCTTCGGCCCGAAGGTGCGGGGCTGGCTGGATCAGGTGCAGGATGTCTGGCTTTGGGGCCTGTTCCGCCATCCGGTGGCGAAAGACTGGTATCGGGCCCTGCCCAATGGGGCGGTGGCGATCCTTGGCGATGCCGCACATCCGACGCTGCCGTTTCTGGCGCAGGGCGCCAGCATGGGGTTGGAAGACGCCTGGGTGCTGGCGGCAAGTCTTGCGGGGCATGATACGCTGGCCGCCGGGCTGACGGCTTATCAGGCCGCGCGGGCGCCGCGCGCTGCACGCATCGTCGCGGCGGCAAACCGCAATGCGCGGGCCTATCATCTGTCGGGACCCTTGCGCGGGGTGGCGCATTTCGGGCTGCGGCTGGGCGGCAAGATTGCGCCTGCTGCGGCGCTGAAACGGTTCGACTGGCTTTACGGCCATGACGTGACGCGCGACGGTTGAGTCTGGCGCCGCAAAATGCCTGAGCAAGAAATCTGGGTCGGCTCAGGCGGCGAGGTCCACCCAGACCGGCACATGGTCCGACGGCTTGTCGCCTGCGCGCACCTCCTTGTCGATGCCGGCGCCTTCCAGCAGATCGGCGGCTTGCGGCGACAACAGCAG
>JBATAV010000235.1:0-4516 GCA_049662025.1 Paracoccaceae bacterium
GGGTGAAGCGCCGCGCACCGACCGATCCGCCAGCACCACCGCGCGCCAGTCCTTCGGCTCGCCGCGGGTATCGGCGCCGACCACCACGATTCCGCATTCGTCCGAAACCTTGGTCGCCGTCACCGGCGGGTCCACCGCCACAACCACCCGCAATGTCTCGGGCGGCGGCATCTCTTGCGCCCGTGCCACCATCTGCGGCGTCCACAGCGCATCCGGCACATCCTCGACGATCTCGCCCAGCAATTCCTGCCGGCCCATCATCGTGCCGGCGAACCGCGCCTCGACCTCGGTCAGGAAACTGGCCGCCAGATAGGCCCGGTTCGCCTCGGTCGGGGCGCGGGTGATCACGCTGGACGGGTTCTTCAAAATCCCCTTCAGCACATCGACATTGCGTGGCGTCGTCGTCACTACCGCCTGCGGATTCTGCCCCAACCGCAAGCCGAACTGCAGCTGATCCCACGCACTTTGCGCCTTGGGCCATTTCGCCAGCTCGTCCACCCAGGCCGCATCAAACTGCGGCCCGCGCAAACTTTCCGGATCATGCGCCGAAAATACCTGCGCCACCGCCCCGTTCGGCCATTCCAGCATGTTGCGGCTGGAGATCCACTTCGGCCGCCGGTCCGGCGGAGAGCAGGCCAGAATGCCGCTGTCGCCCAGCACCATCACCTCGCGCGCCTGATCCAGCGTCTCGGCCACCAGCGCCACCCGTCGCGCCCGGCCCGGATCTCTGGGCCGCGCCCCTTCCACTTGGGCGCGCACCCATTCCGCCCCGGCCCGTGTCTTGCCGGCACCGCGACCGCCCATGATGACCCAGGTTTTCCAGGCCCCCTCGGGCGGCAATTGATGCGGCAGCGCCCAGAACTCGAACACCCAGGGCAGCGCCAGCAGGGCGTTTTCGCCCAAGGCGCCCATGAAGCCGTCAATCTCCTCTTGCGTCGCGGAGACAAGCCAGGCGGCGCCCGATTTCATCGCGCGCGGCGCCGAGATCAAGCTCTGATCCGGCTCCGACAGCCCCGGCAATCTGTTTGCGGAGTGTTTCGACATTTGATCTTTCCTGAACCAGCATCTTGCCGATCTCGCGCAGGTCGCGCACCGCCGACTTCGCGGCCCGCACGTCCTCCACCTTCCCGGCCTCGAACTGGGCGATCAGACCGCGAAAGTCCGCGATCGCCCATCTGTACAAGTCTTCGGTGAACCCCAGAACGTCATCCGGGATCCCCTCGCCCTCAGTAAACCTGATGGTCATCTCTGCCCGCCCGCTGCTCATGCCATCTTCCGCACGAGAGAAATGAGAAAAGCGGCACGAGGGGTTTTCCCCGGCCGCTCTCGACACTTCTTCTAGCATGCCCCAAGTCCTACATCGGACCGTGCGCCAGGTCAAGCTTAAAATTCAACGATACCAATAGCTTAAGCGAACGGCCCGGTAACCTTTGGTTAACCATTGCCCCTCAGTTGCCGCTCCCTTCGGTGGCGGGCGCCTGCGCCTCCAACGCGCGCAGGGCTTCGACATTTCGGTTATGCTCTTCCAGCGTGGCCGCAAAGACATGGCCATCCGCCGGGTTCAGCGTCTTGGCGACGAAGAACACATAGTCGGTCTCCGCCGGTTCCAGCGCCGCCTTGATCGCCTCGCGGCCCGGATTGGCTATCGGCGTCGGCGGCAATCCTTCGATCAAATAGGTGTTGTAGGGCGTATCGCGGCGCAGTTCGCTTTGCCGCAATCCCCGGCCCAACACCCCCTCGCCCTTGGTGATGCCATAGATCACCGTCGGGTCGGTCTGCAGCTTCATCCCCGCATTCAGCCGGTTGATGAAGACGCTTGCCACCAGCGGGCGTTCCTCGGCAATCCCGGTCTCTTTTTCGACGATCGAGGCCATGATCATCGCCTTTTCCGGCGTGTCATAGGGCAGATCGGCCGACCGCAGCGGCCACAGCTCATCCATCACCGCGACCTGCCGGCGCTCCATCTCGGCCACCAGCGCGGTGCGGTCGCCGCCCTTTTCCACCTCATAGCTGTCAGGCGCCAAAGACCCCTCGGCCGGCACTGCGGCCACGTTCCCGTCCAGAAAGTCGGCCCGCTTCAATTCGTCGATCACCTGCCAGCTGGTCACCCCTTCAGCCAGCGTCACCCGCCAGCGCAGGTCCGGCTTGTCGCGCGCATCAATATATTCCTGCGGCACCGCATCGACCGAGGGGTCGAACTTCACCACCTCGACAAATCGGTTGGTCGCCGGGTCCAACTCGCGCAGGATCACCGCCGCGCTGACGATGCCGATGCGAAAGTTCACCTCCTGCCCGCAGGTCGATTGCCCGCCCGCCGTCAGCGCGTCCAGCACCTGCGCCATCGAGGCACCGGGCCCGATCAGGTAGGATCCGAACTTCAGATCCCCCGCCCGCCCGGAATAATCGGCGCCAATCCGAAAGATTCGCGCGTCCGAGACCGCGCCGCGTCCCTCCAGGCTGCGGCTTACCGCACTCAGCGTGGCATTCTTCTCGACCTGAACGCAGATCGCATCGGCCAGGGGGCCGGGTTTGGTAAACTCGTTGCGGCCCCAGGCAACGACGCCCGCCGCCACGACCAGAAGCACGATGAACAGCGTCAGCGCGTTCGAGGCGATGGATTTCCACATGCCTATGTCACCTTGCCCAGGACCAGGCTGGCATTGGTGCCGCCAAAGCCGAAACTGTTCGACAGCGCCACGTCGATCTTGCGCTTCACCGCCTTGTTGGCCGCCAGGTCCAGCTTCGACGTAACCGCCGGGTTGTCCAGGTTGATCGTCGGCGGTGCCACCTGATCGCGGATTGCCAGAATGCAGAAGATCGCCTCCACCGCGCCCGCAGCGCCCAGCAGATGCCCGATGCTCGACTTGGTCGACGACATCGTGGCCTTGCCCGCCGCAGCGCCCAGCAGCCGCTCGACCGCGGCCAGCTCGATGGTGTCGGCCATGGTGCTGGTGCCATGGGCGTTGATGTAATCGATATCGTCGGGCACCAGCCCCGCCCGCTTCAGCGCGGCCGCCATGCTGCGATAGCCGCCATCGCCATCCTCGGCCGGAGCGGTGATGTGATAGGCATCGCCCGACAGGCCATAGCCCAGAACCTCGGCGTAAATCCTGGCCCCGCGCGCCCGCGCATGCTCCAGCTCTTCCAGAACCACGCAGCCCGCGCCCTCGCCCATGACAAACCCGTCGCGATCGGCGTCATAGGGGCGGCTGGCCTTGGTCGGGTCATCGGCGCGCCGGGTCGAGAGCGCCTTGCAGGCGTTGAACCCGGCAATCCCGATCTCGCTGATCGGGCTTTCCGCCCCGCCCGCCACCATCACGTCGGCATCGCCGAGCATGATCAGCCGGGCGGCATCGCCAATCGCATGGGCGCCCGTCGAACAGGCGGTCACCACTGCATGGTTCGGCCCCTTGAAGCCGAAGCGGATGCTGACCTGACCAGAGACCAGATTGATCAGCGCGCCCGGAATGAAAAAGGGCGACACCCGTCGCGGCCCCTTTTCCTTGATCAGCACCGCCGTTTCCGCAATCGTTGACAGCCCGCCGATGCCCGAGCCGATCATCACGCCGGTTCGCTCGCGGTCTTCGTCGGCCTCCGGCTGCCAGCCAGAATCCCTTACCGCCTGGGTGGCGGCGGTGATGCCGTAGAGGATGAAGTCATCCACCTTGCGGCGGTCCTTCGGCTCCAACCAGTCATCGGGGTTGAAGGTGCCATCGGTGCCGTCGCCCAACGGAATCTCGCAGGCATATTGCGTCACCACATTGGCCGCATCAAAACGGGTGATCGGTCCCGCGCCGGACTTTCCGGCCAGAAGGCGGCTCCAGGTTTCTTCCACCCCGCAGGCCAGCGGCGTGACCATTCCCAGACCCGTGACGACGACACGACGCATTCGGTTTCCCCACCAAGACCAAGGCCTGCTTCGGGTGATACACGCCCCCCCGCGCCCGTGCAACATGGGGCGGCAAAAGTGCCGGCGCCAAGGCAAGGAGCCGCCCCGTCCGGCCCGGCGTCCCGAGTCGGGACGGGAGGTCCGCGCCCATGAATTCAAGGGTTTGACCTGGCCGGTTTAACGGTTTCCTAACCATTGCCCTGAACCGGAAGGCCCGCCCGGCTGCAAAGGGCGAAGGCGCCTCCGGCGGGAGTATTTCGAAAGGCGCAAGCGGCAAGGGTGCGCGCGGCAGTGCCGCCAGCGTCAGCCCTGCCGCGCCACGATGCCCATCACGGCGGCCAGCAATTGTGCCGCCACCATTGCGCCCATGCCATCGATGTCGCGCCCGGGCATGAACTCCACCATGTCGATGCCGGCGATCCGGGCCTTTTCCGCCACCCCGCCAATCAGCTCCAGCACCTGCCAGTACGACAGCCCGCCCGCCGTGCGCCCGATCACGGCGGGCATCACCGTCGGGTCCAGCGCATCAAGATCAAGACAGATGATCACCTCGGACCCCGGCGCGATCAGGTCCACCGCGCGCCAGACCCCGTCGCGCGCCACCTCGCCCGCGGGCACGAATTCCAC
>JBATAV010000236.1:0-4573 GCA_049662025.1 Paracoccaceae bacterium
GGCCTGGGCTGGCAGAGGCCGATCTTTACGCCGGCCGTGACCTGTTGCCCACATCGGACGTGCGCGACTGGGCGGCGCAGGCGATGGCGGGGCTGTACGGGCTGGACCGCGCGGTGCTGGAAGGCGCGGTCTTTCCGGGGTTGCGGATGGAGGCGGCACCGGGCCTTGTTCTCTGACCTTGCGGCGTCCGCGCGCGCCGCATAGCCTGCCCAGAAGGGCAAGCAGGGATGTGCAGCGGTGGACGAAGCAAGACTGGGTCGTGAAGTCAGGAACTGGACGCCGCCGCCCCGGCCGGGTCAGGCGCCGCTGGAGGGCCGCGTGGTGCGGCTGGAACCGTTGGCGGCCGATACCCATGCCGCCGACCTGTACCGCGCGTTTTCCGGCCATGACGGCTTGTGGGACTACATGCCCTACGGCCCCTTCCCCGCAGCCAGCGCCTATCACCGCTGGGCCAAGGAACGCGAGGCGGGCGACGACCCGCGATTCTTCGTGCTGCGCGACCAGGCCACCGGCCATTGCGGCGGCATCGCCAGCTTTCTGCGCATCGCCCCCGAAGCCGGCTCGATCGAGGTTGGCCATATCTGCATTGCGCCCGAAATGCAGCGCGGCGTCGCCGCGACCGAGGCGATGTGGCTGATGATGGACTGGGCCTTTGGGGCTGGCTATCGGCGCTATGAGTGGAAGTGCAACGCGCTGAACCTGGCCTCGCGCCGGGCGGCGCAGCGGCTGGGCTTCAGCTACGAAGGCGTGTTCCGCAACCATCTGGTGGTCAAGGGCCGCAACCGCGACACCGCCTGGTTCGCGGTGACCGATGGCGACTGGCCTGCCTTGTCCGAGGCCTTCCGCGCCTGGCTTTCGCCGTCGAATTTCGACGGCAAGGGGCGGCAGAAGGAGCGGCTTTCCGACCTGACCCGGCTGACCCGCGTGGCGTCCGACCCCACACTCTGACCGCTGCGGCAGGGCAATTATGCGCCTTTGCGGGGGCAAACCTGGCGTCTCGGTTCTGGCCTTCGGCCAACCGTCTGCCCCAAGTGCCAGGAGCGAATAACCAGATGAGAACGCAAAGCCAGCAATGCCGTATGGAACCGGAGGCCACCATGTCCGCGCCGAAAACCCACCCGAACCCCGACCTCACCGTGGGCGAAGACGCCCGCCCGCGCTGGAATTCCGCGCCGCACCGCCGCCACGGCTTTCACAATCTGCACCGGCTGACCCGCTATGCCACCAGCCATCGCGCTGCCCGCGTGCTGGACCTGCGGCTTGCGGCCGATCTGTCGATTCCCGCGCGCGAGGATGTGCGGCGGCTGACCGCCAGCCCCTGGTTCTCGGCCATGGCGGTGACCGAAGGCAATCGGCTGCTTTACGAGGCCTATGCCCCGGATTTCGGCGCCGACCGCCCGCATTCCATCATGTCGATCTCGAAGATGAGCCTGAACCTGATCCTTGGCCGGCTGTGGGAAGACGCCCGGCTGCGGCTGGACGAAAGGGTGGGCGATATCCTGCCCGACATCGGCGCGGGCTATGCAGGGGCGCGGCTGGCCGATGTGGCCGACATGAACGTTCACAACGCCTATGATGAAGATTACCACAATCCGCAGGCGGCGGTGTTCCGCCATGAGGCGGCCACCGGCATGCGCCTGCCCGAAGGCACGGAACAGACAAACCGTGCCTTCCTGAATGGCATTGGCCTTGCGCCGGGCACGCGCGACACCGCCAATCCGACCGGCTTGTGCCTGTACAAAAGCGCCAACAGCGATGTGCTGGGCCTTGTTGCCGAGGCGCGTGGCTGCCGCCCGCTATCGGCCTGGATGGCCGATCTGGCCGACGCGGCGGGGCTGGAAGGGGCTTTGCATGTGGCCACCGACCGCACCGGACTGCCGCTGCTGAACGGCGGGTTCTGCCTGACTGCGCGTGACCTTTGCCGATATGGCGCGCTGTTTGCCCGTTTGGGCAAGGCAGTCGACGGACGCCCCTACGGCTCGGCCCCGTTCATCGAGGAAACGCGGCGCGGCGGCATCGCGATTCCTGCCCCGCGCGGCCATCTGCGCTATTCCCGCCAGGCAAACACCGACGGCCTCTGGCTGGGGCATGGCGGCTATGGCGGGCAGTATCTGGTGGCCAACCCGGAAACCGGGCGGGTGGCGTGCTTCCTGTCGGTGTTGCAGGACGAAGACGGCTATGACAGCGGTTGGTATCCGCCGGTCATCGCCATGCTGGCCGACATCTGTGCGGGGCGGCAACCGGCGTGATCCAGCGGAGCGGCTTGCGCCGCGAGTCTCTTGTCTCGTCGGCGCGCTGGCGCGCTTCTCCTCGGGTTGCGGTGCCCCTCCGAAAGCACGGGGCCGCGCAAACAGCCTTTTTCGGCCCGGCGAAAATGGAGATTTTCGGTGAAGGCGTGCAGATGCACAGACCCTCGGTTTCTGGTGATCCAGCGCCGGACCGGGGGCTGCTTGCCGGTGGCGGTGTCATCGCGCGAGCATGAAATGATGCCAATGCCCGGTAAGGGCACCCCGGGGCGCAGCAAGACCCGCCATCAATACGCTCCGAAGCCGGGAGACGAGAACCGGCTGATCGCCGACCTGCCGGTTGGGCGCATCGATGGCGGGCCGCGCCTTCAAACGCTGCCACCCGGGCCGCGCGGCGCCCCGCCCCGGCAAGCCTTCGCGGATGTCGTCGACACCGTCCCGTCCTCGCGACGAACCCTGCGCCCCGGCCTGTATCGCCGATGCCATCGCCACGACAAACGCGCCATTGCCGCAATCGCCAAATCCCGGCCAAGTCCGGCTGATCCCGGGTATCGGCAGCAATCCTCGGAGGTCTTGATCTGAAACCCTCAGATACCAGGAACACACGCAGAGAGTATTTCAGAAGGCGCAAGACGAAAGGGGCTTTCTTGTGGGAATGGCCTGCGGTACGCGGAGTGCATGACCGAATGGATCCGCCCCGCGCTGTTTCCCCGACGCCGATAAGGCGGATGGTCTGGCCTGCCCGGCCGAAAACGGCACCACTTCCCCCCACTACTTCCCGTTGACACCCGCAATCCCCCGGCCTTAGGGCTAGGGCTTCCCAACCAAGGGGTTATCCTGATGATCGCACCCGTCCTGCCCACCTATAACCGCGCACCCTTGTCTTTTGCCTCGGGGCAGGGCGCCTGGCTGACCGCGACCGACGGGCGACGCTACCTGGACCTCGGCTCGGGAATCGCGGTGAATGCGCTTGGCCACGCCCACCCCGCGCTGGTGCAGGTGCTGACCGATCAGGCGCAACGACTGTGGCATGTGTCGAACGTCTACACCATCCCCGAGCAGGAACGGCTGGCCGAGATGCTGGTGGAACGCACCTTCGCCGATACCGTCTTCTTCACCAATTCCGGTACCGAGGCCGCTGAATTGGCGATCAAGATGGCCCGCAAGTTCCACTATGAGAATGGCCAGCCCGAGCGGGCAGAGATCATCGCCTTCGAGGGCGCCTTCCACGGCCGCTCGACCGGCGCCATTGCCGCTGTCGGGTCGGAAAAGATGACCAAGGGCTACGGCCCGCTGATGCCCGGCTTCCGTCAGCTGAAATGGGCTGATCATGACGCCATCCGCGCCGCCATCACCGACCGGACCTGCGCCGTGATCATCGAACCCATCCAGGGCGAAGGCGGCATCAGGCTGGTCCCCGACCAATGTCTGAAGGGCCTGCGCGACCTCTGCGATTCCACCGGCACGCTGCTGATCTTTGACGAGGTGCAATGCGGCATGGGTCGCACCGGCCGGCTGTTCGCGCATGAATGGGCCGGCGTCAGCCCCGACATCATGATGGTCGCCAAGGGCATCGGCGGCGGCTTTCCCCTGGGCGCACTTCTGGCCACCGAACGCGCCGCCTCGGGCATGACGGCGGGCAGCCACGGCAGCACCTACGGCGGCAACCCCTTGGGCTGTGCGGTGGGAGCCAAGGTGGTCGAGATCATCTCCGAGCCCGCCTTTCTGGCCGAAGTCACCCGCAAGGCCGCCCTTTTCCGTCAGGGGCTGGAGGCCTTGGTCGCTGCCCACCCGACGGTCTTCGACTCCGTTCGCGGCGAAGGCCTGATGCTGGGCCTGAAATGCCGCGCGACCAACACCGATTTCGTCACTGCTGGCTACGCCGCAGGCGTGTTGAGCGTTGCCGCCGCCGACAACGTCATCCGCCTGCTTCCCCCGCTCAACATCCCCGATGATGACATCCGTGAGGCGCTGACCCGCCTCGATCAGGCCGCCACGAATACCCCCAAAACAGCCTGACCCTTCATCCTTGCCCAAATACTCCGGGGGTTTGGGGGCAGCGCCCCTATCCTTCGGTCCAGAAAGCGAAACGACATGAAGCACTTTCTCGACGTCCACAAAACCTCAGCCGCCGACCTTCGCGGCATGATCGACGCCGCCCATGCGATGAAGACCGCGAGGAACGGCCGCCCGAAAGGCGCACCCGATGATGACCAGCCGCTGCAAGGCCGCATGGTCGCGCTGATCTTCGAGAAACCCTCGACCCGCACCCGTGTTTCGTTCGACGTCGGCGTGCGGCAGATGGGCGGGCAAACCCTGGTGCTGTC
>JBATAV010000237.1:0-1846 GCA_049662025.1 Paracoccaceae bacterium
CGTCAGCACCGGGCGGGGGGCCGAAATATCGACCACCAGCGCCACGCCTTCAGGCTTGGCCGCCGCAAGGGCGGCCTCCAGCTTGCGCTTTTCATCCTCGCTTTCGGAAATCGCCATCACCTCCAGCCGGTCGGCGGCAACCGAGACCTTCGAGCGTTTCAGCATCTTCAGCGCCTCGATCCCGAAGGCCAGCGCGTCGTTCCAGGTGTCCGGCGCCGGGTAGGCGGCGTTTTCCAGAAGGTTGTCGACCTCGATCCCCGGTGTCAGCGCCGCCGCCGCATCGACCAGCGTCTTTTCGTCGATACCGCCCGCCTCGGGCATTTCCGGCAGAAGGCCGATCAGCTGGATGCCATCGTCATTGCGCAGCATCTCGACCGAAAAGCGCGGTGCTGCCAGGGCCGAGGTGGGCGTCACCTCCATCGAATCGCTGATCCGGCTGCTGTCGACCACCGAGCCGACGACGTTGACCGCGCGAAAGCGGGCGGCTTCGTTCGGGGCGGTGCCGGTCAGCAGCACCTGCAGCCCGTCGGTTTCGACATTGGCCCAACCCATTCCGGCAGAAACCAGATTGGCGGTAATCACCTTGTCAGAGCGTCGTTCGATCACCAGTGCCGCCCCCAGCGCCACCGCCAGCATTACCAGCCCGGCCAGCGCGAAGGCCAGCGCGGCAAGCACCGTGGGGGACAAATGAAGAAGGCGTTTCGGCAAGGGCAGCTCGCACCGGTGGGCAGATTGGGCGGGGGCACGCAGGGCCCTCGCCAATGCTTCCTAGGGGTTATGCGCGGCAGGATCAATCAGACCAGCGCGGCAGCGGCAAGAAACAGCACAAGGATCAGCCCGGCGTCGCGGTTGGCGCGAAAGGTCAGCAGGCAGGACGAGGGGTCGTCGATCTGCAGTCCGCGCATCTGCAAGACCATATGCGCGCCCATCGCCCAGACCCCGGTCAGCGCCAGCAGCATCGGCCAGATGCCGCGCTGCGACGGCAGGGTGACGATGACCGCGGTGGCCAGCAGTACCAGCGTGGTGACCAGAAAGCCGGTCAGCCAGCGGCCCGAATTGGCGCCGAACAGCCGGGCGGTGGATTTCACCCCGATCAGCGCATCATCCTCGCGGTCCTGCAGGGCGTAGATGGTGTCGTAATACAGCGTCCAGGCGATACCGGCGGCATAAAGCAGAAAGGCACCCAGTGGCAGGTTGCCCGCATGCGCCGCCCAGGCCAGCAACGCGCCCCAGTTGAACGCGAGGCCCAGAAACACCTGCGGCCACCAGGTGAACCGCTTGGCAAAGGGATAGATCGCCACCAACGCCAGCGAGGCCACGCCAAGGCCGATGGCGGTGGTGTTGTAAGACAGAAGGATGGCCGCCGCGACCAGCGCCTGCACCCCCATCCAGACCAGCGCCTGCCGCACGCTGACCTGCCCCGAGGGCAAGGGGCGCGACCTGGTGCGCGCCACTTGCGCGTCGATCTTGCGGTCGGAAATGTCGTTCCAGGTGCAGCCCGCGCCACGCATCAGGAACGCCCCCACGCCGCAAGACAGCGCCAGCCACAGATCCCAACCGCGAAAACCGCCGGCATTGGCCGCCAAAGCGATGCCCCACAGGCAGGGAATGTACAAAAGCCAGGTGCCGATCGGCCGGTCGGCCCGGCTTAGCCGCAGGTAGGGCCGCGCCGGGCCGGGGGCAAAGCGGTCAACCCAGTTGCCGCTTGGCGCATCGGCAACGCTGCCAGGCTCTGGCATTCCGGGCAGTTGGATCATAGGTTTCCCCCATGGCAGAGCCGAAGATCAGACTTCATGTAGACCAGCCGCTTGGGGCGGGGCAAGCCGTGGCCCTGTCCGAGGCTCAG
>JBATAV010000238.1:0-3475 GCA_049662025.1 Paracoccaceae bacterium
GAAATGAAGTGTAACGGCAATGCTTTGGTCAATTTCAATGTTCATAGGTGGACAAAAGCCTCGCAGCGCCGAGGTCATGGCCTGCCACTCTTCGAAGGAAGGAACCTTTCCTTGTTGCGAGTAGATAGTGCCTGCAGAATTCTGAGCAGCAGCCTCGGTTCCTTCTGACCAACCACGCATGAACGCCGCGCAGGCCAAATGCGTTGACCCAGAGGATTCGCACAATTTCTGAAGGTCAGCGCCAGAAAAGCCCATTGGCGATTCTTGCGACCAAGCCGTAGTGCCCAAGCAAACCAGGGCAATTACAACCGCGCCGCCGAGCGCCCAACTCAAGCCTTCCGTGCGAGACGTCTTCCTCACCGCGAAAACTTCTTGTATTTCACCCGCTTCGGCTCGATCGAATCCGGGCCGAGGCGGCGGACCTTGTCGTCTTCGTAATCCTGAAAGTTGCCTTCGAACCATTCGACATGGGCGTCGCCTTCGAAGGCCAGGATATGGGTGCAAAGCCGGTCGAGGAAAAACCGGTCGTGGCTGATGACCACGGCGCAGCCGGAGAAGTTCTCGATCGCGGCTTCCAGCGCCTGCAGGGTTTCCACGTCAAGGTCGTTGGTGGGTTCGTCCAACAACAGCACGTTGCCGCCGGATTTCAACAGCTTGGCCATGTGAACGCGGTTACGCTCACCGCCCGACAGGATGCCGACCTTCTTCTGCTGGTCCGAGCCTTTGAAGTTGAACGACGAGCAATAGGCGCGGCTGTTCACTTCGGCATCGCCCAGCACGACAATATCCAGCGAATCCGAGATTTCTTCCCAGACGTTCTTGTTTGCATCCAGCGAATCGCGCGACTGGTCGACGTAAGACAGTTGCACCGTATCGCCCAGCGTGATGGTGCCGCTGTCGGGTTTCTCGGTGCCGATGATCATCTTCATCAACGTCGATTTGCCGGCGCCATTGGGACCGATCACGCCGACGATGCCGCCGGGGGGCAGGGCGAAGGTCAGGTTCTCGATCAACTGCTTGTCGCCAAGCGCTTTCGAGACATTGTCGAATTCGATGACCTTGGAGCCAAGGCGCGGTCCGTGCGGAATGATGATCTGGGCGCGGCCGACCAGTTCCTTGACCGACTCATCGGCCAATTTCTCGTAGGCGCTGATCCGGGCCTTGGATTTGGCCTGACGGGCCTTGGCGCCGGCGCGGATCCATTCCAGTTCCTTTTCCAGAACCTTCTGCTTGGACTTGTCTTCGCGGGCCTCTTGCGCAAGGCGCTTGGCCTTGGCCTCCAGCCAGGACGAATAGTTGCCTTCATGCGGCAGGCCGCGGCCGCGTTCCAGTTCCAGGATCCACGAGGTGATGTCATCGAGGAAATAGCGGTCGTGGGTGACGATCAGGATGGTGCCCTTGTAGTCGATCAGGTGCTTTTGCAGCCAGGCGATGGTTTCGGCGTCGAGGTGGTTGGTGGGTTCGTCCAGAAGCAGCATGTCGGGCGCCTCAAGCAGCAGCTTGCACAGCGCGACCCGGCGCTTTTCGCCGCCTGAAAGGGTCGAGACCTCGGCCTCATCGGGCGGGCAGCGCAGGGCTTCCATCGCGATGTCGATCTGGTTGTCGAGATCCCACAGGTTCTCGGCGTCGATCTGGTCTTGCAGGGCGGCCATCTCGTCGGCCGTCTCTTCGGTGTAGTTCATCGCAAGGTCGTTGTAGCGGTCGAGCTTGCCCTGTTTGGTCGCCACGCCCAGCTTGACGTTTTCGCGGACGTTCAGGGTCTCGTCCAGCTTCGGCTCCTGCGGCAGGTAGCCGACGGTGGCGCCTTTGGCGGCCCAGGCCTCGCCCTGGAAATCCTTGTCCCAGCCGGCCATGACGCGCAAGAGGCTGGACTTGCCCGAGCCGTTGACGCCGACAACGCCGATCTTGACGCCGGGCAGGAAGTTCAGGTGGATGTTCTCGAACACCTTTTTGCCGCCGGGGTAGGTCTTCGACACGCCGTCCATGTGGTAGACGTATTGATAGCTGGCCATGGGGATGCTCCTGATCTCGGGTTGCCACGCATGTAGCGGGCGCCGCGCCGGGCTGCAACGGTCACAGCGCCTTGCCGAACCAATGGGTGGCGGGAAAACCGGTATAGGCCGGGATCGGCGCCCAGCCTTGCACCTGATAGAAGGAAATGGCGGCGGTCAGCGCGGCGTTGGTGTCAAGACAAAGCCTGCCATAGCCGGCTTGGCGGGCGCGGTCTTCAACGGCGGCCATCAGGCGGCGGGCCAGACCCAGACCCCGTGCCGTGGGCGCGACCCAGAGGCGTTTGACCTCGGCCAGCCCGGGCACGCGGTGGCGCAAGGACACACATCCCAGCGGATGCTTGCCAGCTTCGGCCACGAAAAAGGCACCCTGGGGCGGGCGGAAATCGGCGGCGTCCTGCAGCGGCAGGCTGCGGTCGAAGTCGGCCGGAAAGGTTTGCGCCAAGAGCGCGAAATAGGCGTCGAGGCAGGCGATGGCGGCGGCATCGTCGGGGTCAGCGACGCGCAGGGTTATCGGCGCGGAATCGATCATGTTGCAGATAGGGCCGAACGTCCGCGGTTGGTCAAGGCCCGCTCTTGTTGCGTTTCCCAGCGTGATGCGGCTTGACGGCACTGCGCGGCACCCGGAAACAGGGGTGGGGCGAAAGGAGGCCCGGCGATGCGGCAGGGCTTTCCGATGGCGCGGGCGGGCATGGTGATCGGCCTTCTGGGCGGATCCTTCGATCCGGCGCATGAGGGGCATGTGCATATCACGCGCGAGGCGTTGAAGCGGATCGGGATTGACCGGGTCTGGTGGCTTGTCAGCCCCGGCAACCCCTTGAAGGCGCGCCAGCCTGCGCCGATGGCGGACCGGCTGGCGCATGCGCGCGCGCTGATCTGCGATCCGCGAGTCGTGGTCACGGATCTGGAGGCGCGGCTGGGCACGGTCTACACCGCCGATACCATCGCGCGCCTGCAGGCGATCGATCCCGGCGTGGCCTTCGTCTGGCTGATGGGGGCGGACAATCTGGTGCAGTTCCACAAATGGGGCCGCTGGCGCGAGATCATGGCCATGGTGCCGGTGGCGGTGCTGGCGCGGCCGGGGGCGGGGCTGAAGGCGCGGCTGTCGGTGGCGGCACAGGTGTTTGCCGGCAACCGGGTGGGGCGCGGCGAAAATCTGGCGCGGCGCAAGGCCCCGGCCTGGGTCTTCGTCAACCTGCCGATGAACGACGCCTCCTCGACCGAGATCCGCAATCGCGGCGGCTGGCGGGCTTGACCTGCCGCTCACCGTCGCGTGACTGGCGGCGGGCGGAGAATCGGCTATGACGGGGCCGGGAAAAGACCGGAACTGAACGGGACTGAACGGGGGGCAGGGCCTTGATCACACGGCGACTGGTTCTTGCGGGGCTGATGGCGGGCGTGGCCCTGCCGGCCATGGCAGAGGTGATGGAACGCTCGCCCCGCCCGGTGGCGCGCGGCGGCACGCC
>JBATAV010000239.1:0-6435 GCA_049662025.1 Paracoccaceae bacterium
GCCGGTGGTCTATCTGGGGGCCAAGACGGGCCGGGATGGCGTGGGTGGGGCCACGATGGCCTCGGCGGAATTCGACGACACCATCGAGGACAAGCGCCCGACGGTTCAGGTCGGCGACCCCTTCACCTAAAAGCGCCTGCTGGAGGCTTGTCTGGAGCTGATGGCCTCGGGTGCCGTGATCACCATTCAGGACATGGGGGCAGCGGGGCTGACCTGCTCGGCGGTCGAGATGGGCGACAAGGGCGGGCTTGGCATCCGGTTGCAGCTGGATGACGTGCCGCAGCGCGAAACCGCGATGACGGCCTATGAGATGATGCTGTCGGAAAGCCAGGAGCGGATGCTGATGGTGCTGAAGCCCGAGCTGGAGGCCGAGGCGCGGGCGATCTTTGTCAAATGGGATCTGGATTTTGCCATTGTCGGCGAGACCATCCCCGAGGACCGCTTCCTGATCCTGCACGGCAATGAAGTGAAGGCCGATCTGCCACTGTCGAAGCTGTCGTCCTCGGCGCCGGAATATGACCGCCCCTGGGTGGAAACCCCTGCCGCCGCGCCCTTGGGCGAGGTGCCCGAGATTGGCGCGATCGACGGGCTGCGGGCGCTGATCGGCTGCCCATCCTACGCCCACAAGGGCTGGGTTTACGAGCAGTATGACGCCCAGGTCGGCGCCGATACGGTGGTGACGCCGGGGATGTCGGCAGGCGTGGTGCGGGTGCATGGCACCGGCAAGGCGCTGGCGTTTACCAGCGACGTGACGCCGCGCTACGTCAAGGCAAACCCTTATCAGGGCGGCAAGCAGGCGGTGGCCGAGGCGTATCGCAACCTGTGCGCCGTGGGGGCGCTGCCCTTGGCCACAACCGACAACCTGAACTTCGGCAACCCCGAAAAGCCCGAGATCATGGGACAATTCGTCGGCGCGCTGAAAGGGATCGGGGCGGCCTGCGAGGCGTTGGACATGCCGATCGTCTCGGGCAACGTCAGCCTTTACAATGAAACCGACGGCACCGGCATTCTGCCGACGCCGACGATTGGCGCGGTGGGCTTGCTGAAGACGCTGGACGAGTTGATCGCGGGTCGCCCGGTCGAGGGCGATCTGGCGGTGATGGTGGGCGAGACCAAGGGCCATCTGGGGCAATCGGCGCTGCTGGCCGAGGCCTTCGGGATGGAAACCGGAGATGCGCCGCCGGTCGATCTGTCGGCCGAACGGCGGCATGGCGAGTTTGTCCGCGCCAACCGCAAGGCGTTGCGGGCCTGTTCGGACCTGTCGGATGGCGGGCTGGCGCTGGCGGCGTTCGAGATGGCCGAAGCCGCAGGTCTGGGCGTCTGGATCGACAGCGAGGAGACGGCGTTCCTGTTCGGCGAAGATCAGGCGCGCTACCTTCTGGCAGTGCCGCAGGAATCGCTGGCGGGATTGCAGGCGGCGGCCAAGGTGTCGGGGGTGCATCTGGCGCTGGTCGGCCAGTTCGGCGGCAGCAAGGTGACACTGGGCACTGATGCCGCCCCCTTGGCCGATCTGTCGGCGCTGTATCGCGGGGCCTTTGCCAAGGCTGTCGGCGTCTGATGCTGCGCCGGGCGGGGCCAACGGACCTGCCCCGGATCGCCAACCTGATCGCGGCGCATCCGATGCAGTTGCTGGGCCAGGATCTGGATTGGCTGACCCGGCAGGCCAAAGCCCCGGAGAATCGGGTGATGGTCTGGGACCGGGACGGCCTGGCCGGTTTTGCGGTGCTGGAACTGGCCTATCCGCAGGTGGTGAACCTGATGAACCTGGCCGTCGCTCGCCCCGGCGGCGGGGAAGGCCGCGCGCTGATCCGGGCCGCGCTGGACGTGGCCTTTGCCGAGATGGCCGCGCATCGGCTGTTTTGCGACATCGCGCATGACAACGCCCCTGCTTTGGCGGCCTTTACCCGCGCCGGGCTGCAGCGCGAAGGCACCCTGCGGCAATGCTGGCTGCGCGCCGGGGTCTGGGAAGATTGCCACGCTTTTTCGATCCTGCGCGACGAATGGACCGGCTTGCGCGCCTGATCGCCACTTGCGGCCCCCTGCCCTGCGGCATACATCTTTGGCCAGTAGAACCAAGGAGGCGGACCCATGGCGATGGAAGGCAACGATATCGAGACGCTGATCCGCGCATCGTTCCCCAACGCCACGATCACCGTGATCGACACGGCGGGCGACGGCAACCATTGGGCGGCGGAAGTGATCGACGAGAGCTTTCGTGGCATGAACCGGGTTCAACAACAACGCGCCGTCTATGCCAGCCTGAAGGGCAGGATGGACGGGGCACAGGGCGAATTGCACGCACTGGCGCTGACCACCAAGGCGCCGGACTGAAAGGGAAAAAAGATGAGTGCTGAAGACAAGATCCGCGAGACGATCACCAAGAACGATGTGGTGCTGTTCATGAAGGGCACCAAGATGATGCCGCAATGCGGGTTTTCCAGCCGCGTCGCCGGGGTCTTGAACTACATGGGCGTGGACTTTGCCGATGTGGACGTGCTGGCCGATCCGGATGTGCGCCAGGGAATCAAGGATTTCTCCGACTGGCCGACCGTGCCGCAGCTTTACGTCAAGGGCGAGTTTGTCGGCGGCTGCGACATCGTGACCGAGATGACCCTGTCGGGAGAGCTGGACACGCTGTTTGCGGCCAAGGGTGTGAAATTCGACAAGGACGCAGCCGACAAGATCCGTGAGACGAACGCCTGAGACCAGATCGCAGGTTTTTGGCCCAAGCCACTGAAAAGGCCGCCAACTCTGGCGGCCTTTGGTGTTTGTGATACCGTCAGGCGCGCAGTTTTTCTTCGGCCCGCGTGGCCAGCGCTTCGGCGCGGGCGGCGATCTCGGCCATGGTCTCGACCAGTTGCGGCGGGATCACCGGCACTTCGACCTTTTGCGCGGCCGGCGTGGGACGGGCCTCCATCTCGGCCAGACGGGCCTTGAGCTGACGGATTTCGTCTTCGCTGGCGGCGGTGCGGTCGGCCAGCATCAGCCCGGCCATCAGCAGCATCTTGGCCTCGGGCAGCCGGCCCATCGAGGCGATCAGCGGCTGCGCCTCGTTGTCCAGCATGGCGGCAGCGGCGCGCAGGAAGTGTTCCTCGCCCGGCTGGCACGACACCAGAAAGGGGCGGCTGCCGACGGTGATTTCCAGATCAGGCATTCTCGGCCTCCGTCAGATGCGGGTCCAGGGCGGCGGCGATGTCGTCGAGTTCGGCCAGTTCGGTCAGCCGGGTGGCGCGCAGGGCGTCCAGTTCGGCCAGCATCGCCTTGTTGATCAGATGCGGTTCGGGCAGGCCTGCTGCCTGCGCCTCGCGCAGTTGGCGCAGTTGCTCGCGGAGCGAGACCGAAGTCTTGCGCATGCGCTGCAGCTCCAGCCCCTGAACGTCCAGTTGGCGGGTCATTCTATCAACCTTTTCCTGCAGTTGCGATTGCAAGATCAGGTCCTTGTCCTTGACCGCCTTCAGCCGTTCCTGCAACTGGGCGGTCAGGGTACGCTCTTCCTCAAGCTGGGCACGCAGGGTTGCAGGATCGTCGGATCCTGCCGGTGTCGGCGCTGCGGGCGCCGATGCCGATGGTCTGGCAACTGCTGCCCCACCCGCCGGCGAAAGGCCGTCCAGCCCCTTGCCGATCCGTTCCAATGCGGCGGTGATCCGCCGTTCGAATTCGGTTATCTGTTGCATCCGCTGCCCCTTCCGGTGCCGTGCCGGGCCTGTTCCCGCCCCTTGACCTGCCGCGTGCGAATCGCCCCGCGCGCGGCCCTGCCGCATCTTAGCCTGAAACGGCCCGGATGCGTCTTGTCTTTCTTCCCAAGGCCTTGGGAGACGCGCTTGATCTTGCCAGCCACCGCCGCTATGCGCAGGGGAAAAGCACCCGCCTGCCAGAGGACATGCCCCATGGACATCGACACGCTTCGCGCCCGCCACCCCGATCACTGGATGCACGCCACCGCCATTCGCGCGCTGACTCTGGATGCGGTAGCCGCGGCCAATTCCGGCCATTCGGGAATGCCGATGGGCATGGCCGACGTGGCGACGGTGCTGTTTTCAAAGCACCTGAAATTCGACCCCACCAGCCCTCGCTGGCCCGACCGCGACCGGTTCATCCTCTCGGCGGGCCACGGCTCGATGCTGATCTACAGCCTGCTGTATCTGACCGGCTACGCCGATGTGACGCTGGAGCAGATCAGGAATTTCCGCCAATGGGGCGCCATCACGGCAGGGCATCCGGAATATGGCCATGTCTCGGGGGTTGAAACCACCACCGGGCCTTTGGGCCAGGGCATCTCGAACGCGGTCGGCTTTGCCATGGCCGAGGAGAACCTGCGGGCGCGCCATGGCGCCAAGGTGCAGGACCATTTCACCTATGTCATCGTCGGCGATGGCTGCCTGATGGAAGGCGTGAGTCAGGAGGCAATCGGCATCGCGGGGCGGCAAAAGCTGTCGCGGCTGATCGTCCTGTGGGACAACAACGGCATCACCATCGACGGCCGGGTCGATCTGTCGGACGTGACCGACCAGAAGGCGCGCTTTGCGGCCAGTGGCTGGGATGTGTTCGAATGCGACGGCCATGACCCCGAGGATATCGACCGTGCGCTGACCGCCGCCAAGGCCAGCCCCGGCCCGGCGATGATCGCCTGCAAGACGCATATCGCCCTTGGCCATGCGGCGCAGGACACATCGAAGGGCCATGGGGCCTTGACCGACAAGGCACAGCTGGAAGCAGCCAAGGCGGCTTATGGCTGGAAGGGCGGGCCGTTCGAGGTGCCGAAGGATGTGAAGGCCTGGTGGGAATCGCTGGGGGCCAAGGGGGCCAAGGCGCGCGCCGAATGGGAAACCCGTCTGGCCGCCCTGCCTGCGGGCAAACGGGCCGAGTTCGAGCGGATCTTTGCCGGCGATGCCCCGGCAAAGCTGGTCTCGGTGATTCGTGCGGTGAAGAAGGCGGCGGTCGAGGCTCCGGCCAAGCTGGCCACGCGCAGCGCATCCGAAAAGGTGCTGGCGGCGGTGAACCCGGTGATGCCGGAGACCTTTGGCGGATCGGCCGACCTGACCGGATCGAACAACACCAAGACCGCCGATCTGGGCGTGTTCAACCCTGACACCCGCGCTGGCCGCTACATGTACTGGGGCATCCGGGAACATGGCATGGCGGCGGCGATGAACGGCATGGCTTTGCATGGCGGCATCCGGCCCTATTCGGGCACCTTCATGGCGTTCACCGATTACGCCCGGCCTGCAATGCGGCTGTCGGCGCTGATGGGCATTCCGGTGGTTTATGTGATGACACATGACAGCATCGGTCTGGGCGAGGATGGCCCGACCCACCAGCCGGTCGAACATCTGGCGATCTCGCGCGCCACACCCAACACGCTGGTGCTGCGCCCGGCCGATCTGGTCGAAGTGGCGGAATGCTGGGAAGTGGCGTTCAGCCAGAAATCCACACCCTCGGTGATGGCGCTGAGCCGGCAGAACCTGGCGGCGGTGCGCAAGGTGCATACCGGCCAGAACCTGAGTGCCAAGGGCGCTTATGTGCTGGTCGAGGCCGGGGTCAAGCGGCAGGTGATCCTGATCGCCACCGGATCGGAAGTGGAGATCGCCATGAAAGCGCGCGAGATGCTGGAGGCCGAAGGCATCGGCACCCGCGTCGTGTCGATGCCGTCGATGGAGCTGTTTGCCGCCCAGGATCAGGCCTGGCGCAAGAAGGTGCTGCCGGCGGGTCCGGTGCGCGTGGCCATCGAGGCAGGCGTGCGCCAAGGCTGGGACCGCTGGCTTCTGGGCGAGCGCGGGCGCGAGGCGAAGGCAGCTTTCATCGGCATGTCGTCGTTCGGGGCCTCGGCACCCTATGACCGGCTTTACAAGGAGTTCGGCATCACTGCCGAGGCAACCGTGGCCGCCGCAAAGGCGCTGCTGTAACAAAGAGACACGTTCTCAAAAGAAGGAATTCGGGCCGCGCCCGCTGTGCGGCCCTAGGTTCTTGTGGCAAGCTTTGCCCAAAGCGGCCCCACCACCCGGGTTGCCAGCGGGATCAACACAAGCCCGAGTGCCAGACCGACAACGCCATCCAGAGCCGCCGCCACTGCCCATTGCACGAACCCCGCCGCTTGCGGCAGGGCCGCAGCCGCGGTTTCGGCCAGATGGTGGATCGTCTCATAGGGCCAGGGCCAGAGAAGCGTCACCTCCAACCCGTGCAACAGGATCGAGCCGCCGACCCAGAGCATCGCCCCGGTGCCGACGGTGGACAGAACGGCCATCACCTTTGGCATCGCCACCACCAGCCCGCGCCCGAAGGACCGCCCTGCCCTTGAGTGCCCCCGCGCTGCGATGTGCAGCCCGATGTCGTCCATCTTCACGATCAGCGCCACCGCGCCATAGACGGCCGCGGTGATGCCCACGCCGACAATGGCCAGGGCGGCGGCCTGCATCCAGAACTGCGGCGACGAGATGC
>JBATAV010000240.1:0-1820 GCA_049662025.1 Paracoccaceae bacterium
TTGGGGAAGAAGGCGGCGCAGGGGGCTTTGCCCGCGTCGGAGGATGCACCCTACCGGATCGCCGCGCTTTGGGCGGTTGCGGGCAAGGGCCGCGCCTGGCTGGACTTTGCCAATGACGTGACCACCAAGGACGTGCGTCTGGCCGCGCAGGAGAATTACGCCTCGGTCGAGCATATGAAGCGCTATACCACGCAAGGGATGGCGCCGGATCAGGGCAAGAACTCCAACGTCGGCGCGCTGGCGGTGCTGGCCGATGCCACCGGGCGCAGCATTCCTGAAACCGGCACCACGACCTTCCGCCCGCCTTATGTGCCGGTGTCGATTGCCGCGATGGGTGCTGGCGGCCGGGGGACTGGCTTTGCGCCGCAGCGGTTTTTGACCAGCGATCAGGCCAGCCGCGACCGGGGTGCGCCGATGATCGAGGCGGGGCTGTGGTATCGGCCCAGCTATTTCCCCAAACTGGGCGAAACGACCTGGCGCGAGGCCTGCGACCGCGAGGTGCTGATGGTGCGCGGCGCGGTCGGCGTCGCCGATGTGTCGACCCTTGGCAAGATCGACATTCAGGGCCGGGATGCGGCGAAGTTTCTGGATTTCGTCTATACCAACACCTTCAGCACCTTGCCGGTGGGCAAAGTGCGCTATGGGCTGATGCTGCGCGAAGACGGCCATGTGCTGGATGATGGCACCACGGCGCGGCTGGGCGACAGCCATTTCCTGATGACCACCACCACCGCTGCGGCGGGTCTGGTGATGCGGCATCTCGATTTCGTGCATCAGGCGTTTTGCGCCGATTGGCAGGTGCGGTTCATTTCCGTCACCGAGGCCTGGGCGCAGTTTGCGGTGGCCGGGCCAAAGGCGCGGATGCTGTTGAATTCGCTGTTGGACGTGCCGGTTGCCCTGCCCTTCATGGGGGTGACCGATGTGGCCCTGGGCGGGGTGAAGGCGCGGCTGTTCCGGATCTCTTTCAGTGGCGAAGAGGGCTATGAGATCGCCGTTCCCACCCGCTATGGCGAGGCGCTGTTCCGTGATCTGCTGGCGCGGGCCGAGACCATGGGCGGTGGCCCCTACGGGATGGAGGCGCTGAACGTCCTGCGGATCGAAAAAGGCTTGATCACCCATGCCGAGATTCACGGGCGGGTGACCGCCTTCGACATCGGCATGGAAAAGATGGTTTCGGCGAAGAAGGATTGCATCGGCAAGGCCTCTGCCACGCGGCCCGGGATGCTGGGGCCGGAGCGCGAGCAGCTGGTCGGCCTGAAGGCGCTGGGCCCGATCGCCGCCGGGGCGCATCTGTTCAAGCCCGGCGAGGCGGTGGAACGGGTGAATGATCAGGGCTATGTCACCAGCGTGTGCTGGTCGCCGGTGATCGGGGCCTGGTTGGGGATGGCCTTCCTGCGGGATGGCCGCGCCCGGCATGGCGAACAGGTGCGGCTGGTCGATCATCTGCGCGACATCGACATCTTGTGCGAGGTCTGCGACCCGGTGTTCCACGACCCTGAAGGAGGGAAGTTGCGTGCCTGAACCGATTGCAAAAGCGGCGTTGGAGCGGGGGCCGGTCACCAAGGCGGGCGTCACGCTGGCCCTGCATGATCCTGGCCCGATCTGGTCGGTCGCGGTGTTTCCGGGCGGGGCGAAGGCTGTGGCCAAGGGGTTGAAGACCTTGGGTCTTTCCTTCCCTGACCCGGGCACCTGGGCGGCAAAGGGGGCGGCGCGGATCATCTGGACCGGGCGTGATCAGGCCTTGGTGATGGGCGCAGATGTGCCCGCGCTGGAAGGGGCCGCGGTTACCGATCAATCGGATGGCTGGGCGGGGTTTTCTC
>JBATAV010000241.1:0-1645 GCA_049662025.1 Paracoccaceae bacterium
TACCGATTGCCGGCGCTGGCGGCGACGGGGGGGGGCGGGCTGCGCGACATCCAGGCCGAGCATTCGGCGATTGCCGATGCGGTGCTGGCGCGCGATGCGGCGGCTGCCGAGGCGCTGCTTCGCGACCATTACTTGCGCACGGCGGCGACGATCCGGGCGCAGATGGCGCCGGATCGGCAGACTGCCTAGACCCGGTGCAACGTCAGGGCGACGCCCTGGCCGACGCCGACGCAGAGTGTGGCCAAGGCTGCCGTGCCGCCCTCTTCAGCAAGCCGCCGCGCGGCGGCCCAAGTGATGCGGGCGCCGGACATCCCCAGAGGGTGGCCGATGGCGATGCCACCCGACTGTGCGTTGACCCTTGGGTCGTCATCGGCGAGGCCCCAGTCGCGGGTGCAGGCGAGAACCTGCGCCGCGAAGGCCTCGTTCAGCTCGATTACGTCATAGTCGCGGGCGGAAAGGCCGTTTTGCGCCTGCAAACGCGCCAGTGCTGCCACCGGGCCGATGCCCATGATGCGGGGTGGAACGCCCGCCGAAGCCGCCGCTCCGATCCGCGCAATGGGCAGCAATCCATGCCGATTGACCGCCGCCTCTGATGCCAGCAAAAGCGCGCAGGCCCCGTCATTCACCCCCGAGGCATTGCCCGCCGTGACCGAGCCATCCTTGCGAAATGGCGCCTTCAGCGCGGCCAGTTTCTCAATCGTGGTGGCGCGCGGGTGTTCGTCCTGATCGACGGCTACAAAGGCGCCCTTTGCGGTGGGAACCTGCATCGGCAGAATGTCGGCAGCATGCCAGCCCGCGTTATAGCGGGCCTGGCTGCGCAGGGCGTAAGCGTCCTGATCGGCGCGGGAAATCCCGCGCTCGGTGGCCAGATTTTCGGCGGTTTCGGGCATCGAGTCGATGCCATATTCGGCGGCAATCCTTGCATGGGCAAAGCGCCAGCCGATGGTGGTGTCAAAGATCTCGGCCCGGCGATCAAAGGCGCTTTCGGCTTTCGGCATCACGAAGGGTGCGCGGCTCATGCTTTCCACGCCGCCGGCGATGACCAGATCGGCCGCTCCGGACGCAATCGCCCGCGCGCCCGCGATCACCGCATCCATGCCGCTGGCACAAAGGCGGTTGACCGTCAGCCCCGGCACGCCTTCCCCCAGCCGCGACAGCAGCACCGCCATCCGCGCGACGTTGCGGTTGTCTTCGCCCGCCTGATTGGCGCAACCGAGGATCACCTCATCCACCGGCAGATCGTCTCCGCCCAACAGCCCGTCGATCACTTGAGCCGCCATGTCATCCGGCCGCAGCCGGGCCAGAACGCCGGCATGGCGGCCGATCGGGCTGCGCTTGCCGCGGCACAGGTAAACGTCGGTCATGCCTTGGCCTCCAGATAGGGCGCGGGGAAGTAGCGGTCTTTCAACGCATCAGGGGCTGCGGCCCGCAATGCCGCCAGAGTGGCCCGCACCGTCCCTGCGCCGCGCGCGGTCAGCATCTGAAACGGCCCGCGCGGGAAGTTCAACCCCAGCTTCAGCGCAAGGTCGATGGCGGCTTCGGGGGTGTGGCTTTCAGCGGCCAGAAAGCAGGCCTCGTTCACCAGCATCGCCTCGATCCGCGCGGCAATCGCATCGGCATCGGCGGGCGCGGCCACAGGCGGGGC
>JBATAV010000242.1:0-5953 GCA_049662025.1 Paracoccaceae bacterium
CGAGGCCTTTCCGCCCTCGGGCTATGCGATGGGCATCTACGCGCGGTCGGACAACACCGTGGGCGTGCACAAGGCACCTGCAAACGAAGTGGTCCGCAACATCACCGAAGTCGCGTTGCCCTTCACTGCGGCCGAGCAGGATGTGTTGAACCCCGTCGGCGTCAACCTGATCCGCGACCTTACCCCGCGCGGCATCCGTCTGTGGGGTGCCCGCACGATATCGTCCGATCAGGAATGGAAATACGTTAACTTCCGCAGACTATTTATCTACATAGAGCATTCCATTGACCTTGGGACACAATGGGTTGTGTTCGAACCCAACAACGAGGCGCTGTGGGCCAAGGTCGTGGAAACCATCACGCCGTTTCTGATCGGCGTCTGGAAAAGCGGGGCGCTGCTTGGGACCAAGCCGGAAGATGCGTTCTTTGTGCACTGCGACCGCTCGACCATGAGCCAGGATGACCTCGACAATGGCCGGTTGATTTGTGACATCGGGCTGGCCCCAGTCGCCCCGGCCGAGTTCGTGATCTTCAAGATAGGACAGTTCACGGCGTCATCGAACTGACGCGGACCAGACAGGAGACCTGAAAGATGGCGAAACCACGTGAGAACGGCAATCCGTATTCCAACTTCAACTTCGTGGTGGAGTTCGACGGAACGGAAGTGGCGGCCTTTTCCGAAGTGAGCGGGCTCGACAGCGAGAATACGCCGATCGAGTACCGCGAAGGCGCGGACGCGACGGCATCGCCAAGGCATTTGCCGGGGATGGAGAAATATTCCCCGGTTCAGTTGAAGCGCGGCATTACCGGCAGCACGGCGCTGTGGGACTGGCGCAAGGAAGTGCGCGATGGCGGATCGACCTTTCCGGCGTCACGCAACGTCACGATCAAGCTATTGAGCGAAACCCACGACCGCAACGCCCCGGCCATGACTTGGACGCTGACCAATGCCTGGCCGTCAAAGCTGACCGGACCGACGCTGTCAGCCAAGGGCAACGACTTTGCGGTCGAACAACTCGACCTTGTGCACGACCGTATGGACATCAGCTGAGGGTAGGACATTGGGCGAAAGCTATTCCATTCCGGGCGTCTACCGCCGTCCACAGACCCGGGCCGAGGGCTTCGCCCGCGTGCGCACCGACATCGCGGGCTTTGTCGGTGCGGTTGGACCGCAGCATCTGGGCCAGGCCATCGCGGTCGACGATTGGAAAAGCTACGTGGCCGAGTTCCGGCAGGATCGGTTTGGTCAGCCAATTCTGGCTGTTGAAGGCGGCTCGATCGAAACGGCCGCCCGCGATTTCTTTGCCAATGGCGGACGACGGCTGTGGATCGTGAACGTCGCCCAAAGGATTGATCCCGATCATGCCCAGGAATTCCTGAACGACATGCTGGGCATTGGCCGCTCGATCGAGCCGCACGGACTGGAACTCCTGTTGCGACAGGACGAGGTTTCGCTGGTGGCCCTGCCCGATTTTGATGCGGTCATCCGTGCGACCGACGATGATGGCGAAATCGTGGACCTGCCGGGTGATCCGTGCTTTCGGCCGTGCGGCATCGCCCGCCGGGCCCTTCCCTTCGCCCAGCATCGAGCGGTCCCGCGCGAGGTCACCGAACGGCTGTTCGGAAGTGAGGACCTGATCTGGGCGCAGCGGTACCTTATCGAACGGTTAAGGCGGGAAAGCTGGCGCTGGTTCGGCATCCTTGCCCCGCCACCGGGATGTGACGCCGAGGCCGCGGTCACTTGGCGACGCCGACTGACTGCGGGCAGCGAAGGGTCGAGTGTGGCCGCACTTTACTGGCCTTGGCTTCTGACGCAAGACAGCCCCGGCGCGCCGACGGTCATCCGGTCGCCGGTCGGGGCGGTGGCTGGCGTTTTTGCCGCCACCGACATTGCTGAAGGCCCCAGTGCAGCGCCAGCCGCCAAGCGGCTGCTTGGCGTGGTCGGGCTGGACGTGACTGTCGGCGATCACGAAAACCGGACTGCCTATGATGCCGGTGTGAATGTGATACGCGCATTGCCCGGGCGTGGCATCCTGATCTGGGGCGCCCGCACCCTGCTGTGGCAAGACGAAATGTCGCGGGCCGAGCCCTTGGCCTTTGTCAACGCGCGCCGCTGCCTGTCGGCCATTGCCCGTTCTGCCTGGGTGGTCGGCCAGCCGCTGGTGTTTCAGCCCAATACCACGCTGCCGCGCATTCGGCTGCACCAGTTGATGACCGGCTACCTTTTGCAGGTCTTTGCGGCGGGGGCGTTGATGGGCGACACCCCGGATCAGGGGTTCTTTGTCGAGGTCGAGCCCGCCGAGTTCTCGCCCGAAGGGCAACTGGTTTGCCGGATCGGGGTGGCTTTGGCCGCACCGGCAGAATTCATCGTCTTCCGCATCGGCCGCGCCAGCGGTGTGATCGAGATTGCGGAGGCTGCCTGATGTTTCCCCTGGTCCAGCCAGTTCTCAAAATCTCGTTTCTGGTGACGATGTGGGACACGCCGGAATCGAACGGTGGTGGATTGGGCGGGGTCTTGTCGTCGGTCGGCACCGCAGTCCTGAACGCGGCTGCGGCTTTTCTGGCCGGAGGCTTTGCCAGCGTCGAGGGGCTTGAGGTCACCAACACGCTGGAGACCTATCAGGAGGGTGGCGACAATCTGAACGAGCTGCGCTTTTTCGGGCGTGCAACCTATCCAAAGATCGTCATGAAGCGCGGTGTGACCTTCAACACCGACATCTGGGACTGGCAAAATCAGGTTTCTTTGGGTGGCAAGAAGTCGCGCAAGAGCGGCTCCATCGTCTTGATGGACCAAAAGCAGCTTTTTGACGTTCCTGGCGTCGGCCTGAGCCTGCCGTTTCAGCACTTTCCAGTCGCCGCCTGGAATTTTCACAACGCCTTGCCAGCCAAGCTTTCGGGCCCGGCACTTGATGCCCGCGATGGATCGGGCCCCGGTGCGGTTGCGATCGAGACGCTTGAACTGCACCCCGAACGGATCGAGCGGATGTCCTTGTCGCTTATTCCGGGCGTGGCGGACCTGAACTCGGCGCTGTCGGGGTTGATCGGGCTGGCGGGTGGCGCGGCAGCGGCAGGCGTAGCCGCCGGGCTTTCGGCAATTTAGCGGGAGGAGAGCAGATGGCACTGGACAAAGCGACCCTCACCAACGCCTCCAAGGATGGAGCCGAGCCGATCAAGGTGATGTTCAACCCCAAGGAACTGACCATCACCACCAACATGCTTTACCCCGAGATTTCGGTGCCGGGCCTGAAAATGCCGTTGATGCAGTTCATCCGTGGCGAGGCCCGCACCATGGCCGCCGAACTTTACCTTGACCAATCCAATTCGGGAGACTCGCTGGCCGAAAAGCTGACGGAACTGCGCAATTTCGTGACCATCGACGGCGAACTGCATGCCCCGCCGATCTGCCTGTTCGCCTGGGGCGATACCAGTTTCACCGGTGTGATGGTCGAATTCTCTGAAAAGTTCCAGATGTTTGACGACAAAGGCAAGGTTCTGCGCGCACGGGTGACGGTGAAACTCAAATCCTACGAAGCGGCGAACCTGCAATACACCGAGATCAATCCCCAGTCGCCAGACCGCTCGAAGTCGCGGACCGCGCGGGCCGGTGATCGCTACGACCTGATCGCATTCGAGGAATACGGCGACCCGGCGCTGTGGCCGGTGCTGGCCGCCGAGAACGGCGACGACCGTCCGCGCCTTTTGTCGCCGGGACGCCTGATCCGGGTGCCACCTTTGTAGAGGAGACTGCGATGACTGATGTCGGAATTGGCCAGATGACAACAACCATCGAGTTTGAACCCGAGGTCAAAACGGCCTCGCCGCAGGGGATGGCCCGCGCCGCTGCCGAAGCCACCGACGTACAGCGACTGAAAGAGCTGTTGCGCCCCGTGATCATGGACATCCTTGGCGATGAACTGGACCTTCACGAGCGGATGCGGGGCTAGGCGTGGACAACAACTTCCAGCCATCCAGCACAACCTCGCCCGGAACGGCGTTCCACGCCCCGCAAGTACGGCTGGTGACCGAAGACGGCTCTGCGGCCATGCTCAAGGGCAAGCCGATTTCGCCCGATATCATCAGTTGCAAAATGATCTTGCCCAATTCCGGCATCGGCACGGTCGAGATCGTACTGAACAACCAGCGCCACGACGATGCCAACCGGCCCGTGGTTCCGTCTTGGCGCTACAACGGGCTTGGCGAGGTCAGCTTCGGCAAGCGGTTCCGGGTTGACATGCGCTATGGTGCCGAAGGCTGGACCCCGATGATCCTTGCCCGTGTCACGGACATGAGCTTTGCCTTTCCGCAAGCGGCGGGTGCGACCGTTACGCTGAAGGGTGACGATCTGGTCAGTCTGCTGCGTGTAAGCCCCGATGAACCCATGATCTACATCGACTACCACGAGGTCGACATGGTCTCGGACGTTCTTCAGTCATCGTCCAGCGGGATGACGATGGCCAATCCACCCGAGCCCGAATTCTCGACGCCGATGGAGGGGGTGACGCGCAAGCAAACGGTAACCTACCTGAAATTCATCGAGGAATTCGCCGAGCGGATGGACTACGAGATTTTCGCATCGTTCGACGACCCCAAACCCGGACCTTCGGGACGAAACCCCAGCAGCGCCGATCCTCGTCCGGTCAGTTTCCATTTCGAAACGTCCCGGTCAGCCACGCTTGACGCAAAGGTGCCGCTGCAATGGGGTCGCGACATCGTCGAATTCACCCCCGCTTTCACGGTCTGGGACATTCTGACCAAGGTGACCGCGCGCGGCAGCGTGCCACGCGAACGCGGCACGATCGAGGCCGAAGCGACATTGGACGGTGTGATCAACGACCTTCATGCCGCGCCCGGCGGATCGGCCCCGCTGGCCGCCGGGGCCGCGCGTACCGCAGCCTTCGGTGACGAAACTCACCCCGAGGAAAATGCGACCACCCTGGCTGTAACCGACCTTGATGCCGAGCGGGCTGCCCTTGCGGCCGCCGCAAAATTGCGGGCCTCGGCGCGCAAATTCCTGACAGCCGATGTCACGACCATCGGCTTCACAAAGCTTCGACCGGGCATCCATGTCGATCTGACCGGCTTCTCGGCGCCGTTCGATGGCATCTGGTATGTCACCCGCACGGTCCACACCCTTAACGCCTCTGGCTACCTGACCGTGTCGAGTCTGCGCCGGCCCGGAATGCTTGACCCCTCTGGCTATCCAGGAGCCTGACCATGACGCGCCACGTTCTTTCCAACCTGATCCACCAGACCCACCGCCATGCATCAGAGGTCGCGCTGCCCGGTCTGCGCTATGCCGAAGTGATCGAGATCACCGACAAGGGCTACATTCTGGAATGGCTGTCTGGCAGCGTGCGGTCGCGGTCTGCCCCGGCACGGGCGGCACGCTTCATGGCAGGCAGCGAACGCGGCGCATATTTTCCGTTCGAGGTCCATGACGAGGTGGTCGTCGGCTTCATCGACGGCCATATCGATGAACCCGTCATTCTGGGCGCGCTTTGGTCCGCGCAGGACAAACCGCCCAAAGACATCGACACATCGGATTCCAACAACACCCGGGCGATTGTCAGCCGTGAAGGATCACGTCTCGCCTTCGATGACACCAAGGGCCAGACCCAGGTGCTGCTGAAAAGCGCGGGCGGCATCTCGATCACACTGGATGACAAGGCCAAGAGCCTAACGCTGAAATTCGACGACACCGCAATGATCGTTCTGGATGCCAAAGGCGTGACCGTCAAGGGCACTGCGATCAACCTGAACTGAGGGAATGATGAATATCGTCGCCGCCGACACAGCACCGCCGCATTTCTTCCTGATCGGCTTTCGCACGCCGCCCGGCGCGCTGTTCGACAAGGACAATCCGAATGCCCAGCATCTGGGCGCGGTGGTCTTGCGCACCAAGATGCAGGTCGGCGGCGCTGCCTTGGCGGGCGGCGACGGGATGACCGTGGATG
>JBATAV010000243.1:0-3847 GCA_049662025.1 Paracoccaceae bacterium
TGGAATGCGTCGCCACACCCTTGGCCGCCATCGTATCGGTCAGCCCGAACACCGCATTGCAGGCGCCGCGCACCTTGAACGCCCCGGCCTTCTGGAAGTTCTCGCATTTGAAGAACAATTCCGCCCCGGTCAATTCGTTCAGAAAGGTCGAGGTCAGCACCGGCGTGCGATGGATATAGGGTTTTACCCGCTCATGCGCAGCCAGCACGTCGTCGAAGGTGGGAACCAGCAATCCGTTGATATCCTTCATCTTCCCCCCCTCACTCAGCCGCCAGCGCCATTGCACCTGCCGTGCCACGGTAAAATTCCTGCGCTGCCGCGACGCCTGACCCCAACTGCACTTTCCAGCCCAGATCGGCCATGCACATCTCGGCCGTGGCCAGGCCCGACAGCACCATCACATCGGTCAGCATCCCCAAATGGCCGATGCGGAACACCTTGCCCGCGACTTCGCCCAGGCCCACCCCAAAGGCCACGCCGTATTTCTCGGCCGCCAGTTGCACCAGCGCTGTACCGTCGCAGCCCTCAGGCACTCGCACCGCGGTCACCGTGTCGGAATAGAGATCGGCCGAGGCCGCATAGGGCGCCATGCCCCAGGCCCGGACTGCCCGGCGCACACCTTCGGCCAGCCGGTGATGGCGGGCGTAGACGTTTTCCAGCCCTTCGTCCTGCAACAGCTGGATCGAATGGGCCAGGCCCGCAATCAACCCGACAGCAGGCGTATAGGGATAGCCGCCGCGCCCATAGGCTGCCAGCATGTCCTTGAAATCAAAGAAGGTGCGCGGAAGGTGCGCGGTATCCATCGCCGCAATCGCCTTCGGGCCGACACCCAGAATGGCCAGACCTGCGGGCAGCATGAAGCCCTTCTGGCTGCCCGCCACGGCGATATCGACGCCCCAGCCGGCCATGTCGAACGGCATCGAGGCAATCGACGACACGCCATCGACAAACAGCATCGCGCCATGCCCGGCGGCATCCATCGCGCGGCGAATGCCCGCGATGTCGGACTTCACGCCCGTGGCCGTTTCGTTATGCGTTGCCAGCACGGCCCTGATCTTGCCGGACTTGTCAGCCTTCAGCGCGGCCTCGATGGCCGCCAGCGGCGCACCCTGACCCCAGGGCGTCTCAAGGATCTGCACATTCAGGCCGTGGCGCTGGCACATGTCGATCCAGCGGTGGCTGAACATGCCGAAACGGGCTGCCAGAACCGTGTCGCCCGGCGACAGCGTGTTGGAGATTGCCGCCTCCCAGCCGCCGGTGCCGGTCGACGGCAGGATGATGACCTCGCCTCCGGCAGTGTCTGGTGCCATCATCAACACCTGGCGCACGCCGTCGACGGCGGGCCTGAACATCCGTGCAAAGGCCGGGCTGCGGTGATCCAGCGTCGGGATATCACAGGCCTTGCGGACCGATTCCGGCATGTTGGTGGGGCCGGGAATAAAGACGGGGTTCAGATGTGTCATGGCGGGCAATCTCCCTTGATTACCCAGCCAACCTACGCCCCCCCACCCGCTTTTCACAATTTTTTCGAAAAGATTTTTCATAGCGCTGCTGGCGTGTTATTCTTGGCCCGAAACAGTATGTTGCGCTTTTTCAGCGGAAAAACGGGGGTGACCAATGGCACAAAAACCACGCGGACGGCCAAAAGCCTTTCACGACAAGACCGACCAGAACACCGTGCAGGCGCTGGACCGGGGGCTTGACCTTTTGTTCCATCTGGCGGCCAGGCCCGGCCTGACCCTCAGCGCGCTGGCCGAGGAAACCGGGCAAGCCGTCGCCACCGTCTTTCGCGCACTGGTCACCCTGCAGGGCCACGGCATGGTCGAGGTCGAGGAACCGGGCCAGTTCTGGCACATCGGCCCCGGCGCCTTTCGCGTCGGCACCGGTTTTCTGCGCCGCACCAAGGTGGTGGAACGCGCCCGCCAGCCGATGGATGCGCTGATGCGCGACACCGGCGAGACCGCCAATCTGGGCGTGGAAATCAAGGACGAGGTGGTGTTCCTGGCCCAGGTGGAAACGCATGAGGCGATCCGCGCCTTCTTTCCGCCCGGCACCAAGGGGCCGATGCATTCGTCGGGCATCGGCAAGGCGCTGCTGGCCTGGTACCCCGAGGAACGGGTGCGCGGCATCCTCAGCAGGCGGGGGCTGGAGAAGTTCACCTCGCTGACCCTGACCAGCGACTCGGCCCTGTTGCGCGATCTGGCCCGCACCCGCGAGCGTGGCTTTTCCATCGACGATCAGGAACGCGCCGAGGGCATGCGCTGCGTCGCCGCCCCCATCTTCAACGCGCATGGAGAGCCGGTGGCAGGGCTGTCGATCTCGGGGCCCGCGTTCCGTATGGGTCTGTCGGATGCCACCCGCATGGGCGCACACGTCCGAGCCACCGCCGATCTGGTGACGGCGGCGACGGGCGGCGAGGTGCCTTAGGCCTTAGCCCAGCGTGGCGGCCTTGGCGTGCAGGTGGTCGACCAGCCCCGCGTCCAGGTTCAGCGCGGCCGCCAGCATGGCAAGATAGCCCTTCTCCTCCAGCGACTGCTCGTCCACCACCAGCAGCGAGGCGGCATAGATCTCGGTCGCCTCCTCCTCGGTTGTGGCCAGCCCGGCGATGCGGCGCACGTCCACCGGCGTGTCCAGCTCGGCCGCGATCAGGGCGGCGGCTTCGGCATCCAGACCCATGCGGCCGAGAGCATCGTCGATGCGGGCACGTTCGTCGGGCGTGACATGGCCATCGGCCTTGGCCGCAGCAACCATGGCCTGAACCAGCTTGTGCGCCAGGTCGTTCGCAGCCCCTTCATCGGCAGGCAGAAAGGCAGTGCCATGCGGTGCGGCCAGTTCCCCCACAGGCGCTGCGGCAGCCTTGGGGTCCTTGCCGTTCTTCCAGTCGTTATAGGCCTGATAGGCCAGCCCACCGATCAGCGCTGCGCCGCCGACCTTCAGCCCGGTGCCGATCAGCCGCCGCCCGCCGCCGGTCAGCAGCACGCCCAAGAGGCCTCCGGCAATCGCTCCCTTTCCAAGCGACGACTGGTTGTCCCAGGCGCCCTTGGCCTTGTCGGTCAGGCCCTTGACGCCCTGACCACCGGTCAGATTGTCGAGCAGCGATTTCGCGTTGAACATCTTGGCCTCCTTGGCGGTTGTGCACATCATATGGGTAAGGGGGAAATGATCGGCAATGGTCTCATCTCCCGAAGCCTGCCCTTGGGCATTATATTGCGACATGCGCCATTGAGATCGATCCTCCTCACGCCTCAAGTGTCGCTTCCCTGCGATGAATCCGCTGTCACCGCTCCCGGCAAGGACCGGCGACGGGGTGGGATGCAGCGCTGGACACCTTGTGGCATGACCACGTTCTCTGGCAGGCTGATCCCGGCTCTCTTTACCGTCTCGAACAGTTGACGGCGGCCCGGTTTACGGGACCGCGCAGCAGAAGAGAGCGTGATATGATGGCTGAGACAACCCCTCTTGGGATGGATGTATCACGCGACTGGCGGGACGGGTTCTGCCGTCCTGGCGAGAAGCGGTTTCGGCATCCTGACACGGCCGAGGGCCATATCGCGCTGGTCGCGATGATCCGGCAGCTATCCGGTCCTGCAAAGGTCGGATTCGAGGCTGCGGGCGGCCAGAAATGGCTGCTCTGGACGGAACTTTCCGCTGCAGGAACCGCGGCTGTGCAACTGCCTCCGGCACACCCTCTCGAGACATTGCCACGCGATGCGGTTCCGGGCAGTGGATCAAGGCCTTCGCGCTTTCTCGTGGCACGCGGGCGAAGACCGACCGGATCGATGCGGAACTCATCGCCCGGTTCATGGCATGCCGACCGCGAGCCGGGCGAGAACGGCCAGATGAAAAC
>JBATAV010000244.1:0-5194 GCA_049662025.1 Paracoccaceae bacterium
CGGGGCGAGCGCGCATAGACCGGATATCCGTCGGGCGACATCACCCGCAACGCCCCCCAGGCGCGCACCACCCGCACATCGGCCAGCGCCGGGAAGACCGTCACGGCGTGGCGGGCAAGACCGGCCAGCATGTCCAGCGTTTCCCTGTCATCGGGGCCGACTTCGGCATGGGTGCCGCCGATCTGCACGCCGCCTTCATCGACCTGCCGAATGGTGCTGGAGAGGAACGGCAAACGATCGGCCAGCCGTTCTGTAATCAACAGCTCCCCCCGCTGCGGGCGGATACGGGTGACAAACCCCAGACCGGCGGCAAGCGAGGCCGCTCCAAGCCCGGCGCAGAGAACGATCCGCTCGGCTCCACGACGCTGGCCGTCCTGCATCTGCAAATCAAAGCCGCCGCCCGTCGCCGGCGCAATGGACGCCACCTGCGCATCGGCTATGATTTTCCCGCCCAGCACAGTAACCGCACAGCGCAAAGCCCGCAGCAGGCGCAGCGGGTTCACATGGCCATCGAGGGCGCAGAAACTGGCCCCAGCGACCCCCGGCCCGATCCCCGGAATCATCTTGCGCAGATCGTCACCGCCAAGAATTTCCGGGCTGAACCGATTGGGAAGATGGGCCTGCTGCCGTGCCAGAGCCGCGGCAAAGTCCGCCAACTCAGTTGGGTCGGTGAAGAATTCAAAGCCACCAGATTGCTCCAGCGCAAGATCCATCCCTGTCAGGTCCTGAACCTGCGCCGCAAACTCTGGCCAGGCACCTACGGCCTGATGCGTCCACCGCGCGTAGGGCGCGAAATCTGCGCCCTTCCCCTGCAACCAGACCAGACCGAAATTCCCCTGCGAGGCACGGAAATCGCCGTCCACACCATCCAGAACCGTCACCCGTTGCCCAGCCTGCAGCAGGCCAAGGGCGGTCGACAGTCCGACCACGCCGCCGCCGACAATGGTGATGTCCGATTGGGCCATGCGATTCCTCCACGGGAAGAAATCGCATATTCGCATTCATACGAATAATTCTTGTTTTTGCCTAACCCATGCGTTCGTGATATGTATGATGCCATGCTGCATCGCCTGACCCACCGCCAACTCGAAGCGTTCCGCGCCGTCATCGAGTCCGGAACGGTGACGGCGGCGGCCGATGTCCTGAACACAACGCAGCCCTCGGTCAGCAGAATGATCGCTGACCTCGAAAGCACAACAGAGTTCGGGCTGTTCGAGCGGCGCGGCCGGCACCTTGTGCCCACCTCCGAGGCGCTGGCGCTTTACGAAGAAGTCGAGCGATCCTTTGTCGGGCTGGCCGAGATTTCCCGCGTCATCGCTGATATCCGCGATTTTCGCCGCGGCAGCCTCATGATCGCAGGGATGCCCGCGCTGGCGCTGAAGTTCCTGCCCGATGTCATTGCCGCCTTCGTCAAGGCGGAACCGGGGATCACCGTCTCGCTCCGCGCGCGTAGCTCGCAAGCGGTGCTGCGGCATCTCAGTTCCCAACAGTTCGATCTGGGTTTTGCCGCCCTCGACACCGATCACCCTGCGGTCAGGCGCAGGCCGATCTGGTCTGCGCCGATGATGGCGGTTCTTCCGATCGGGCACCCGCTGGGCCGGAAAGACCGTCTGGAACCCGCCGATTTCCACGAGCAGCCCTTCGTGGCGCTCGGCGCGGAAATCTCGACCCGGTCAGAGACCGATACGTTTCTGGCGGCGGGACATGCCCGGCCCCTTGTCGTCGTGGAAGCACAACTGTCAGCCTCGATCTGCGAGTTGGTGGCCAACGGGGCGGGTCTGTCGATTGTCGAGCCGGTGACCGCCGCCAATTTCGCGGCGGCCGGTCGGGTCCTGGCCCGGCCGCTGCACCCCGAACAGCCGTTCCGCTATGACCTTTTGCTGCCCGCGCTGCGCGAGCCTTCGCGCGTGGCCACCCGCTTCCTGGAGATGGTCGAGGCAAGATTTTCCGATTTGCTTGGCAACTGACCACTTGCGGCATTGGGTGGAGTGGCGACGTCCTGTTTCAGGAGCCTTTTTGTCCATCGCGTTTGCAATACCGCACGGCCGGTCTCTGCACGTCGCACCAACGTCCGGTTAGATGGATTGCTCCACCGTAGGGTCACCAAGGCAGGAATGCCCGGTATGGGCCGAGGCTGGGAGAAAACTCCGTCAAGGGATGCCGGCAGGTGAGGGTTGTTCCTCCGAACATGCGTTTGCCAATGATCTTTCCGCAGAAGGAAACCTGGCGCAGGCTTCGCGAGAGATCGGTCTCCGCCCATTCGCGAAATCCGTGTTTTCTCACAGCCTCGGCCGGAAGCGGACGGATGCAGGTGCAGCACTTCTCGCAACATCTTCGCCGCAGCAAGCGTTCGACGGCAACAGCCAAGCCCTGAACGCATGCGCCGTTGGTTGTGATGGAAAATAACCTGGCAAGCCGCCGTGTCGAAACGGACACGATGCCCGAATGCCTTTGCAACAAAATCCCTGTCAGAATCCATGACGGCGCAGTTCGGTTTCTATTCTCGACCGCGAGTTGGTGTCACGGGTCGGGAAGGCAGCAAAGGAATGGGCAGAGGAGGCGTCGGGCTTGCGGCGATGCACCTCTTGTTTCCAGCGGGCGGCGTGGTTGTGCCGACCCGCGAGACCGTTGGCAGCCAATGCGATCATCGCGATCAGGTAATGAGCGCCTGGCGTGGTTGCGGCCTTGTCACCCCAACGCGCCGCCGCCTGATAGTCGCCCGTCTGCATCAGCATCTGCGACCGAACCCCGTGGATGCCATACAGCAGCGGGTCAAGCGGGCTGAGCTGGATGGCAGTGTCGAGCCCGCTTTCCGTCGCGGCATCGTTCCCGATCAGCATCGATGTGAAGGCCGATGCGTAGAAGCCCTGTGCATAATTGGGGTTCAGCATGGTGGCACGGTCAAGCCAATCCAGCGCGGTGTCGGGTTCATTGGTCAGCCAGTGCGAGCGGCCCATCGTAAAGCTGGCGAAGGGGTCAAGGGGGTCAAGCTCGACCCCGCGTTCCGCGTAGCGACGCGCGGCTTCGGTGGCGGCTGTGACATCGGGCGAAAGGTGCAGAAAGGCATCCAGAAAACTGGTGAAGGACAGCCCGGCGTAGGCGCGGGCAAAGCGCGGGTCCATCGTGACCGCCCGCCCGAAATGCAGCTTGGCCCGCTCATTGTCGACAGCGGTGAAGCGATAGAGATGATGCAGCCCCAGATGGTAGTTGGCCCAGGCATCCAGCATTTCCGCGCCGCTGTGCCGCGCCGCCTGTGCCTCGTTCAGCGGAATATACACTTCCAGTGCCGAGATCAGATGCGTGACGATCCGGGCGCGAAGATCGTCGATCCCATCCAGTGCTCCGGCAAGCTGATCACCCCAGATCACCTCATCGGTGCTGGTATCGACCAGGGCCAATGTAACGGACAGACCGGTGCCGCGCATCTCGATGTCGCCGGACAGGACGTAGCGCGCGCCAAGCGCCGTGGCCACCAGGCTCAGATCCGGCTCGCTTTGCCGGAACCGGAACGATGATCCGCGCGCAATGACGGCAAGCCAACGCAACCGCGACAACGCCTGAATGATCTCGTGCGGAATGGCGTCGGCAAGGATGGCAAGTCCCGGAGGTATCACCAGAGCGCGAAACGGCAGAACGGCAATGGATGGCCGGGTTGTCAGCGCGCCAGCCGGATCAACGGCTTGAACTGGCGCGTGGGGCTGTGCGGCGTAGCTCTCCTGCACCTCGGCCACGAACCGGAATCCCCTGCCGTGAATGGTCCGAATGACCGACTGCGCCTCGCCATCATCGCCGACGGCCTGGCGGGCCGAACGGATGCGGCTTGCAATACTGGCGTCTGAAACGGATCGCCGCTGCCAGATCGCCTCTGCGATTTCCTCTTTCGTCACCATCCGATCGCGATGGCACATCAGATGCACCAGCAACGCAAGCACTTGCGGTTCCAGCCGGACACGCTGGCCGCTGCAGAAAAGTTCGAACCGTTCCGCATCAAGGCGAAAATCGCCGAAAGTCCATGCCATGTGCTAGAATAACAAAAAGGATGGAAGATTCTGCATGAAATCTTCATGAACGGATCAAGCGGTTTCCGAGAAAAAGCGCAGCATGGGGCAATCGCGGGCGTAAGGCCCATCAACTTCGCAAAGGAGCCGCAACATGGACGCGCATAAGATACGCACGACACAAGGCCGGGGACGGCTGTTCGACAGCATTCTGGACACGGTCGGCGACACGCCCGTGATCCGGATCAACAACCTCGCCCCGGCAGGCGTGCGGGTCTACGTCAAGGCCGAGTTCTTCAATCCGGCCGCTTCTGTCAAGGATCGCCTGGCGCTGAACATCATCGAGGCGGCCGAACGTGCAGGCACATTAAAGCCAGGGCAAACCGTGGTCGAGGCGACCAGCGGCAACACCGGTATCGGTCTGGCCATGGTCTGCGCGCAGAAGGGCTATCCGTTGGTCGTGACAATGGCCGACAGTTTTTCGGTCGAGCGGCGACGCCTGATGCGGATGATGGGGGCCAAGGTCATCCTGACCCCGCGTGCCCAGAAGGGCATGGGAATGTACATGAAGGCCGTGGAACTGGCGGAGCAGCACGGTTGGTTTCTGGCACGTCAGTTTGAAACACCGGCAAATGCCGACATTCATGAAGCGACCACCGCGCGCGAGATTGTTGGCGATTTCACCGGGGATCGTCTGGACTATGTGGTGACGGGCTATGGCACGGGCGGCACGGTGACGGGGCTTGCACGGGTGCTGCGCAAGGAACGGCCGGAGACGAAGATAATTCTCGCCGAGCCCGCCAATGCGCAGCTTGTCGGCAGCGGAGTGGCGCAGGTGCGGATGGCGGGTGGTGGCCCGGCAAGCAGCCATCCGCGTTTCGAGCCGCATCCCATTCAGGGCTGGACGCCGGACTTCATCCCGCAGGTGCTTCAGGAAAGCATCGACAGCGGCGGCTATGACGAGCTGATCCCGGTTGCGGGAACCGATGGCATCGCCTGGGCCAGGAAGCTGGCGCAGTGCGAAGGAATCCTGACCGGCATATCCGGCGGGGCCAGTTTTGCCGTTGCAATGGGAATTGCGGAACGGGCAACACCGGGCGCGGTCATTCTGGCGATGCTGCCTGATACCGGCGAACGCTACCTCAGCACGCCGCTTTTCGCGGATATTCCCGAGGACATGGATGCAGATGAGATGG
>JBATAV010000245.1:0-4099 GCA_049662025.1 Paracoccaceae bacterium
GTGATGGCGTGGAAGTCGCCGGTGAAGTGCAGGTTCATCTCTTCCATCGGCACGACTTGCGCCATGCCGCCGCCTGCCGCCCCACCCTTCATGCCGAAGTTCGGGCCAAGCGAGGCCTCGCGGATACAGATCACCGCCTTCTTGCCGATGCGGTTCAGACCATCCCCCAGACCGACCGTCGTCGTGGTCTTGCCTTCGCCCGCAGGCGTCGGGTTGATCGCGGTCACCAGGATCAGCTTGCCATCCTTCTTGCCGTCAAGGCTGCGGATGAACTCCTGGCTGACCTTGGCCTTGTCGTGGCCATAGGGCAGCAGGTGTTCCGACGGGATGCCCAGCTTGGAGCCAATCTCCATGATCGGCTTTTTCTTCGCTTCGCGGGCAATCTCAATATCGGTCTTGAAGGCCATGTCGCTCTCTCCCTTGGGTGCCGGGTGTTCCGTTGGCGTGGTGATACCGGGGGAATGGCCCGTGCCAAGGCCGGTTTGCGACGTGAAACCCGCGAAATTCGCCCTGATTTGTTTCCGATCGGAAAAGCTGGAACAAAACTGCGGTAAAGTTCCGCTGATGGCATGCAAATTCCAGTTCCGGCCCGTTTTATGACAATTTGCGTCACCCTGTAGCCTGGGCGCATTCCCGTCTTGCCGACTCCGGGTCTGCGGGCCTACCTTGCGCCTGCTTGGATCAGGCCCCGTACGCAGAGGCCATTTTTCTCCACAAGGATTCTTTCCATGACCGACAACACCTACTTCATTGACCTCTTGGCCACAGGCACGACGACCATCACAGTTGACGACGACGGCATCGGCAGCGATTGGTTGGTGTTTTCGGGTGTCTATGCCGCACCTACCGACATCAGGCTGTCCTGGTACGCAGATGCCGGGGTTTCGACGCAGGCTTCGGGGTCCTATTTCAACCCCGGCAATATCGGCCACCGGCTGGTGGTGAACGGACTGATCGAGAATGTGCGCGGGTCGAACGGTGCCGATTTCATTCAGGGCAACGAACAGAACAACATCCTTTACGGCGACAACCTCTCCAGCGGGCCGGGCGGAGCGGATTCGATCTTTGGCTTTGACGGCAATGACACCATCTATGGCGGCGCGGGCGACGACAGCATTGGCGGCGCCAATGGCGATGATCTCCTGTTCGGCGATGATGGGGCCGACACGATCAGCGGCGGCGAAGGTCGCGATACGGTGATTGGCGGCGCCGGGGCAGACGTCCTTTCCGGCGGTGGCGATGCGCATGACCTGGTCAGCTATTCCGGCTCCACGCTCGGGGTGACGATTGCGATCACTTATGGCACAGCCACCACCGGCCATGGCGGCCATGCCGAGGGCGACAGCATCACCGGCTTTGCCGATGTTGCCGGGTCGTCGCGCGGCGACGTGATCTATGACACCGTCAAGGGCACCATCGCCTTCGGTTACAACGACAACGTCTTTTACGGTGGTTTCGGCAATGACAAGCTGTATCTGGGCGGCGGCAATGACACCGGCCACGGCGGCAATGATGCCGATCTGATCCTGGGCGAGCAGGGCAACGACCTCTTGATGGGCGAGCAGGGCACCGATACGCTGCGCGGCGGGGTTGGCGCGGATGTGCTGTTCGGCGGCACCGAAGCCGACACCTTCCAGTTCACCTCGCATCTGGAAAGCACCGTCGCCGCGCCGGGCCGCGACAGCATCCGCGATTTCAGCACGGCCGAGGGCGACCATATCGACCTGTCCCTGATCGACGCCAAGACCCACACCGCAGGCAACGATGCCTTTAGCTTCATCGGTGACGCGGCGTTTGTGGCAGGGGTCGACGGGCAGTTGCGGGCGGTGGCCTATGGCGGCGGCTGGCTGGTGACGGGCGATCTGAACGGCGACCGGATTGCCGATTTCGGCATCTATGTCGTCTCGTCCACGGCGTTGACGGCGGGCGATTTTATCCTCTACTAGCCGCCCGGCGCTTACCCGCGCCCCTTGCGCCAGTAGATTCCGGTCCAGTCGATCCAGTGGATTGCATCAGCAATGGCGTGGCGGGCGCGGAAATCCTCGGTCGCCTGGCGGCAGGGCTCCAGCGCGCCATAGTCGTCGATGATGACATAGCCGCCGGGGTTCACCCGATCATAAAGGTTGTCCAGAATATCCATGGTCGAGACGTAAAGATCGCCATCGGCCCGCAGCACCGCAAGGCCGCGCGGCAGCGTCAGGCCGGGCAGGCTGTCGGCGAAAAAGCCTTTGACAAAGCGGGTGCCCTTGTCGGGGTCCAGCCCGAACAGCCGGAAATTCTCGCGCACTTGGTCCAAGGGCACCGCCAGCGACGGATCAAGATGAAACGGGAACGGCTGGTCGGCGGCATGATCCGAAGGTGGCAATCCGGCAAAACTGTCGGCGACGATCACCTGCCGGTCGCCCTGCGGCTCCAGATGGTTCAACAGCGCGCGGGCAAAGATGCAGGCCCCGCCGCGCCAGACCCCGGCCTCCAGCACATCGCCGGGGATACCCTCGTCCAGCACCGTGCGGATCACCGCCTCTACATTGTTCAGCCGCTTTTCGCCCAGCATCGAATAGGGAAAGCCGAAGATGCGTTCGCGGTAATGACCCTGCTCATCGGCATCGGCCTCGATCGCCGCAAGCGTTGCACCCGCATGGCCCCGCACATCGATCACCTTTTTCAGATCAAAGACCTCGACGCCATGGGCAACATCCAGCAAGTAGTTGATCCGCATGCCATTTTCGCGATGAAATCGCCCCACGATCACCTGCTTGAGCAGCGTGACATAGCTGTCGGTTGACATGATCTTTCCTTGCAGTGATGGGGCGGAGCTGCGTTCGGGGTCAAGCCCTAGCAGCTTGCCGGACGCTGTCCAAGTGCACCCAGCCCCGTTGCATGGGGATATGCAGGCGCATCTCGTCGCCCAGCCGCAAGACGCCAGGCCGTTCCACCCAGGCGGTAACACCGCGTTTGCCGGTGGCCATCGTCTTGAACTTCTTGCCCAGGCCGTCAGTGGCTCTGGCGATGGTCACTGCAGGTTCCTGGCAAGGCTCGTTCAGCATGTCGACGACCAGCGTCACCCCGTCGGTCCCCTGCAACCGGCTGGAGGGCGGCAGGTGGGTCAGGTCGGGAATGCCCTCCAGCACCAGCGAGGCGCCGACCCAGGCATGGTCCCAATCCGCCAACCCCAGATCGGCGGCAACCTCGGCCATTTCCTCGGCACTGACGATGCTCAACTGGCGGGCATTGCGGATCTGCGTATTGCGCGGGTGCTGTTTCAAAACCCGCGAGCACGAGGGCCGGGTCAGCCCGGCATGGCTTTCTTCGGCATATCCCGCAAAGCCCAACGGCATTTCGGAGACCGGGACCGAGGTGATGACAAGATCCGTGACCGGAACCTTCTGGGTGCCCAGCCAGATGACGCGGGCGGTGAAATCGGTGGGAACCAGGGCTGTCATCGGGTCCTCGTCAGGATCAGGAACAGGCGGCGGAATGGCAACAGCGCGCCGCCACCGGGCAGGCGGGGATAGGCGCTTTCAAGGGCTGTGTCATAGGCGGCGGTAAGGGCGGCCAGATCAGCGGTGGGCAGCTTGTCGGCAAAGGGGCGCATCGCGGTCGAGGCGGTAAAGGCACGCACCGGGTGGCCCTCCGGCACCGGGCCAAGCGGTTGCAGGTATTCGGTCTCCCAGATGGCCAGCGTGCCATGCGGGGCCAGCATCTGCCAGTAATCCGCCGGGGCGGCCACAGGCGGGGTGTAACCGGCAAAATCGAAGCGGTCGGGAAACATCGACTGGCCGATATCGCGCAGGAACCGGTGCGACGGCGCCATGAAGTTGCGCGGCATCTGCACCGCCAGCGTTCCGCCGGGCGCCAGCATCGTCGCCAGCCGGGGCAACAGCGTGGCGTGATCGGGCAGCCAGTGCAGCGCCGCGTTGGAAAAGATCAGCGCCGGCGCGGCTTCGGGCGACCAGCACGCAATATCGCCCAGCGCCTTTGCGTCATAGCCTTGCGCCTTGTCCATCATCGCCGGCGAGGCATCCACCCCCACCAACCGCCGGTCCGGCCAGCGCGCGCGCAGCGCTGCCGCCGCCGCCCCATCACCGCAGCCAAGGTC
>JBATAV010000246.1:0-1549 GCA_049662025.1 Paracoccaceae bacterium
TGGGCTGGTGCCGGGCCTCGGCCCGAAGGATGCGGCGGGCTATCTCTATCAGGCCCTGCGCAGCGGCAGCCGCAAAGTGCTGGAGGCGCTGCTTGAGAAGTCGAATTCCTTCAAGCTGGAGACCCGCAAGGCGTTGCAGGCAAAACTGGCCGAGAACGGTCTCTACAATGGCCCGATCGACGGCGATTTCGGCCCTACCACGCGGCGCAGCATCCGTGCTGCATTCGGCATTCTGGAAGCGGAGAATTGACAGATGATCACCTTGATGACGCGCCCCATTGTTCTGATTGCCCTTGCCGCTCTGGGCCTTGCCCTGCCGCAGGCCGCCAAGGCCCAGATCGTGATCTTTCCCACTGGCCAGGTACTGCCGCTTGTGCTGCCACCAGAAGCGGCTGTAGATGAGGGGCCCTATGGCGATCTGCTTTGGCAGGTACAAAAATGCACCGACTGCGGCGATGGCTACAATGACAATGGCCCCAAGCGGAAAAGCAACAATCGCTACGGAACCAATCTGAACAGTGGCACGACGAACGACATCGTCCGCCTGTTGAAGGGCGCCAATGACACCTGCAACGAGCATATTCTCAGGCGCTATCGCGTCGACTGCCTGCGCATCTATTACGGTTGGGTGGCCGATAGTTTGCCTGACAGTGGTGACTACCTTCCGATCAAGAAGGCTATGCGCAAGGCCGAGCAGAAGCTGGCGGCCATCGTCTCGGCCAATGTCGACAGGACCGAACCCGTCATCACTCCACGCGACGGTCACAAGAAGAATGCCAAGAAGCTTCCGCCGCTGCGGGCCATAAAGAAATCGGCGGAAAGCAAGGCCGTGGCGCAGGCCGAAAAAGTGGTCAAGGAGACGGAGTTGGTCATCCTGCGGTCAGGCGAAGATCCGACCCGGCGCACCGCGCATTATCAGGAGGTGGCAGAAGCGGTGGATTCCAACCTGGTGATCCTGCGCTCCGCCTGATCTGCCGGGCTATTGGCCCGCTTCGCGTGCTTTCCGGACGACATTTTATTAAGGAGATTTTCAGATGAGATCGAAATCCCGCTCGTCTATGGCCGTTGCGGTTCTGGCCCAAGGCGCAATGCTGCTTCCACCGTCTGCCGGTCTGGCGAACGTGATCGCCATGCCGCAGGATCTGTGGCTTCCCGGAGTAGCAAGTGCCGAAATTCTGCTTTCGGGGCCAGAGGCGGGCGAGGGAAGGATCTTCCTGGCCCAAAGTTGCAACGGAGACTGCACCCCACCGGGCAACGACACCGTTGACCCAGGCGGCAACGACACCGTTGACCCCGGTGGCAATGACACCGTTGACCCCGGTGGCAATGACACCGTTGATCCGGGTGGCAACGACACCGTTGATCCGGGTGGCAACGACACCGTTGATCCGGGTGGCAATGACACCGTTGATCCGGGTGGCAATGACACCGTTGATCCGGGTGGCAACGACACCGTTGATCCGGGTGGCAACGACACCGTTGATCCGGGTGGAAATGACACCGTTGATCCGGGTGGAAATGACACCGTTTATCCGGGTGGAAATGACAC
>JBATAV010000247.1:0-2282 GCA_049662025.1 Paracoccaceae bacterium
GTCCAGCCGCGCGCCACGATGGCCGCCCATCGCCAGATGGCAAAGCACCCATCGCGCCAGCATTTCGGCCCCGCGCCACAGCGCCAGTGCTGCCAGTACCAGGGCCAGTTGCACCAGCGCCCCCGCCGCCGCCTGCGGGCGCAAGGCAAGCTCGGGGTCCATCATCCACAGGGTCAACTGCACCGACAGCGTCGGCGGCCGGGTCGGCCCCAGGATCTGCGCCATGTCCACCGTGGTCATCGCATAGGCCAGCACCGCATAGACCGGCAGCCGCAACTGGCGATACAGCGGCGGCACCACGGTCAGCGCAAAGCCCATGGCGCGCGAATAGCCCAGCGTCTCGGCCAGGGTGATGCGGCCCGCGGCATCGGTCTGGGGCAGGGCTGCCAGCGACATCAACAGAAGGAAGGGCACCTCCTTGACGATCAGCCCGAAGGTCAGCGCCAACCCGGCGGGATCGTTCAGGATCAGCAGGTCGGGCGGCACCGCCCAGCCGGTGGCCCAGGGCGACAGCGCCCGAAGGACCCAGCCCGAGGGTGCTATCAGAAAGGCCAGTCCCAGGGCAGCGGCGGCATGCGGTACCGACAGAAGCGGCGACATCAGCCGGATCAACACTCGATAGGCCGGCGTGCCGCGCAGGCCCGCAAGGATCAGCAGGGCGATTGCCAGCGCAGCCGCGGTAGAGACCAGCCCCGTCAGCACCGAAAGCCGCGCCGCAGGCCACAGCCCCGGCCAGCTGAAAAGTGCCGCCACCGCGCCGGGGGAAACCGCAGGCTGCACCGTCCCCCAAAGCCCCGCCGCGACAGGCAACGCGAGGGCCGCAATCGTCAGCCCCGGAACCAGCCGCAGCAGTCCAGGCCGCAGGGCCGACAGGGTCACTTGGCAACCCCGTAGCGCGCCTGCCAGTCGTCGGACAGTTTCGCGGCCCAGCTGGCATGCGGCTCCAGCAGTGCGGGGGCCATCTGGTCGGGCGACAGCGTGGCAACGCCCAGATCCAGCGCATCAAAGCGGGCGCGGTCCTCGGGGGCAAGGGTGGCAAGGTTCAGGACGGTCTGGAACCCCAGCACCGCGGGGTCTTGCGCGCGGGCCTGCACCTCTGGCGAAAGCACAAGATCGGCAATGACTTGCGCGCCTTCCTTCACCGACGAGTTGAAGGGGATCGCCAGGAACGAGGCATTGCCGATGGTGCCGCCCGCGAGGGTGAAGGTGCGCACCGTGTCGGTCAGATTGCCCGCCGCGATCTCGGCACTGGCGCGGCCGGGGTTGAAGGCGAAAGAGATATCGACCTCGCCGTCGGCCAGCAATTGCCCCATCGCGGGTTCACTGGCCGGATAGGCCTTGCCGCCGCGCCAGAGCGCCGGCTCGATCTCGGACAACAGCTCCCACAGCGGTGCGGTCAGTGCCGCATAGCGGGCCGGATCGACCGGGGCCTGCAAGACGGCGGGGTCCGCGATCACCCCGTAAAGCGCCTGCTTCAGGAAGGTCACACCCAGATAATCGGGCGGCTTTGGATAGGTGAAGCGGCCCGGATTGGCCATCACCCAATCCACCAGCGCCGAAAAATCATCCGGCGGCACCGGCAGCCGCGCCGAATCATATTCAAAGACCAGCTGCGCCATCGCCCAGGGCGATTCGTAGCCCCCCGTCGGCAGGGTGGAATCGGTGGCAACCGCAGGCTTGCCCGCCACATCGACCAGGGGCCAGTTCGGCAGACCCTCGGCAAACGGCCCGTAAAGCAGCCCCTTGGCCCTCATCGCGGCGAAATTCTCGCCGTTGATCCAGATCAGATCGACCGAGCCGCCCGCCATCTTGCCCGCCGCCTGTTCGGCCAGCACGGCTGCAACGGCATCCGCCGTCGAGGCCAGCTTCACATGCTCCAGCGTCACGCCATGGCGTTCGGCAGCCAGCGTGCCCAGCCAGGCGATGAAATCGTTGATCTTCGGGTCACCGCCCCAGGCGTGCCACCAGACCGTCTGCCCCCTGGCGGCGGCCAGCACATCCGCCCACCCCGCCGCGCCGGCACGGCCCGCAAAGGCCGGACCCAGCGCCGAGGCCAGAAGCAGCCGCCCGAAATCTCGCCGTTGCATGCAGGTTCCCTTGATCCGGTCCCCGGTTGGCGGGGGCCTCCCAACGGGATACGAAGGGCAAGGGGGCGGGCGCAACGGAAACTTTCCCCGCTCCCGTCTCCGTGACCGCGGAACAAAAGCGCGCGAGGGCGTGTAACGAAAGGCAAATCCATGCTCGACAGCACCTTGCGGCGGCTGATCGACCCGCCGCTGAAC
>JBATAV010000248.1:0-1870 GCA_049662025.1 Paracoccaceae bacterium
CCGGCTCGGAGACCACCGACCGGTCATTGCCAGCCAGAGCCGTTTCCGCCTGCCCGTCCCGCGACGCGACCGGCACCGGCGACACCACCGAAGCCAAGGCCAGAAGACCCGTACCAACAAGGCCGCCCAGCCCTGCACCCAATAGGAATCTGCCGATCACCTGCACCTCCGTCCTTGCCTCATCCATCATTCCGGTCCTTGCCCGGTCTCGCCTTTTGCCCGGACACCTGCCCGCACCGAAAGCGCCTTTGCGGGTTGGCCCCGCCTGAACCCTTGTGCCGGGGCCGATCCGGGGCGCCGTGCCCTTGACCTCCATCCCCTGACCTGACCATGTATAGCGCGACCCGCGTGGCGCTTCATCCCCTATCCGGCGAGGCACGGCAAGATGCTGCTTCTGATCGACAACTACGACAGCTTTACCTGGAACCTTGTGCATTACCTGGGCGAATTGGGCGCCGAGGTAAAGGTCATGCGCAATGACGCGCTTGGGGTACAGGAGGCGCTGGCGCTGCAGCCACAGGCCATCGTGCTGTCGCCGGGCCCCTGCGACCCCGCACAGGCGGGAATCTGCCTGCCGCTGACCCGGGCTGCCGCCGCCGCTGGCGTGCCGCTGCTGGGCGTCTGCCTCGGCCATCAGACCATCGGCGAGGCGTTCGGCGGCCACGTCGTGCGCTGCCACGAGATCGTGCACGGCAAGATGGGCACCATCCACCACGCCGGACAGGGTGTCTTTCGCGGGTTGCCGTCGCCGTTCCAGGCCACCCGCTACCATTCGCTGATCGTCGAGCGCGAATCCCTGCCCGATTGCCTGGAAATCACCGCCTGGCTGGAAGACGGCACCATCATGGGCCTGCGCCACCGCGAGCTTTTGATAGAGGGCGTGCAGTTCCACCCCGAATCCATCGCCTCCGAACACGGCCACCAGCTCTTGCGCAATTTCCTTGAGGATTCCCGCGTGAGGGTTCCGGCATGAGCGACGCGCTGAAAGCCCTGATCGGCATCGCCGCCGCCCGCCCGCTGACCAGGGCCGAGGCGGAAACCGCCTTCTCCGCCCTTTTCGAAGGCGAGGGCACACCGGCCCAGATGGGCGGCTTCCTGATGGCGCTGCGCACCCGCGGCGAGACAGTCGATGAATACGCCGCCGCCGCAACGGTGATGCGGGCGAAATGCCTTGCGGTGCGGGCACCTGCGGGCGCGATGGACATCGTCGGTACAGGCGGCGACGGCAAGGGCACGCTGAACATCTCGACCGCCACGGCCTTTGTGGTGGCCGGTGCGGGCGTGCCGGTGGCCAAGCATGGCAACCGCAACCTCAGCTCGAAATCCGGGGCGGCCGATGCGCTGACCGAACTGGGGCTGAATGTCATGGTCGGGCCGGAGGTGGTGGAGCGTTGCCTGGCCGAGGCCGGAATCGGCTTCATGATGGCGCCGATGCACCACCCCGCCACCCGCCATGTCGGCCCGGTGCGCGCCGAACTGGGTACGCGGACCATCTTCAACATTTTGGGGCCGCTGACCAACCCCGCGGGCGTGAAACGCCAGCTGACCGGGGCGTTTTCCGCCGATCTGATCCGCCCGATGGCCGAAACCCTGCTGATGCTGGGCACCGAGAAAGCCTGGCTGGTGCATGGCGGCGATGGCACCGACGAGATTTCCATCACCCTGCCGACCAGGGTGGCGGCGGTGGAGGACGGTGGGGTGCGCGAATTCGAGGTGGCCCCCGAAGACGCGGGCCTGCCGGTACATCCGTTCGAGGCGATCCTCGGCGGCACCCCGGCCGAAAACGCCGCCGCCTTCCGCGCGCTTCTCGATGGTGCGCAGGGTGCCTACCGCGACGCGGTGCTGCTGAATGCCGCCGCCGCCCTGATGG
>JBATAV010000249.1:0-4784 GCA_049662025.1 Paracoccaceae bacterium
GTCGTCGCCCGCCCCGCCATAAAGGAAGTCATCATCGGCGCCGCCGTCCAGATCGTCGTTGCCGGTATCGCCCGCCAGCGTGTCGTTGCCCGCATCACCGGTCAGCGTATCCTCGCCCGCGACACCGCGCAGGTTGTCGGAGCCATCGCCGCCATCCACCAGATCGTTGCCGGCGTTGCCTTGCAGCACGTCGTCGCCGTCTTCGCCGAAAAGGCTGTCTTCGCCGCTGTTGCCGATCAGGAGGTCATTGCCGCCGCCGCCGTGCACCAGATCGTCGCCATTGCCGCCTTCCAGCGTGTCGTCTTCGGCGCCGCCGCGCAGGTCAAGCGGTTCGTCATCGGGGTTGGACGAGCCACCATCCCCTCCGCCACCAGACATCGCATCAATTGCCAGGCCCAGCAGCAACAGCGGCAACACAAACAACAGTTCCATTCACACCCACTCCCCAAAAGATTCACGCCTTGGCATCAGGACCAACCCCCTGCGGCAGCAGGGGCAACCAGCGGCAGGTCCATCAGGCGCAAGGCGCAGCACAAGCCGGCAGGTTAACGCCGGGTTAATGCAGGCTGTCGGGAGTTCTGCGGGGCTGTCAATCGGTTTGCCGATCGGTCGCCGTTTTGTTGCCACAAAAACGACGCTTTTCGGTGCCAGCGCGGGATTGTTGCCAGTTTTGATACAGTTCGATGCTGCGTGGATTATTAAATGGAATCAGCGCTTTGGGCCGACGTTGTCGCGGAATGCAACCTGGAAGGCGGCCTGCTTTTCGGCGCTCGCCTCGGTCTGGTTTTGCGCCACCCAATCGGCATAGGGCATGCCGTAGACGATTTCGCGGGCTTCATCCTTGGAAAGCGGGATGCCGCGGTCGGCGGCGGCTTCCTGATACCAGCGCGACAGGCAGTTGCGGCAAAAGCCGCCAAGGGTCATCAGGTCGATGTTCTGCACGTCGGGGCGCTTGACCAGAAGGTGGTGCATCAGGGCGCGGAAGGCGGCGGCTTCCAGTTCGGTGCGGGTTTGGTCATCCATCGGTCAGTCCTTTCAGGACCTCGGCCAGAATCGGCGCCAGCCGGTCGGCCCAGTGGTCCTGCCGGTCGGCGGTGGTGATCAGGTCGTGGCGCAGTTCGATCAGCGTGTTGTGGCGACCGGTGGCAAGGGCGTGCCGGTCGATGGCATCCCCCGGAAGATGCCCGGAATAGGGCTCGTTGTCACCGATGCAGAGGTCCGGCTCGGCCTGAAGCCGCGCGATCAGCGGCAGCGACAGGCGGCTGTCGCGGTGCGAGTGCAGCACCCCGACATGCCAGGGCCGGGGCGGGCGGTTCTTCAGGCCGGGGGTGAAGCTGTGAATGGCCAGAATGACGGTGTCGGGGCGGCGGGCGGCCAGGCAGGCATAGGCGGCATGATAGGGGCGGTAGAGCCGGGTCAGCCGTTCGTCGATCTCGGCCTGGATCAGGGCGCGGTTGGCGGGAATGATGGTGCCGTCATAAAGCCGCATCACCAGGGTCGGGTCATCCTCGCCGCGATTCGGGTCGATCACCAGGCGGCTGAAGTCGGACAGCAGGGCCGGACTGTCGAGCCGCTGGGCCAGGGCGCGGGTCAGTCCGGCGGCGCCGACATCCCAGGCGATGTGGCGGGCCATGTCTGCCGGCGGCAGGCCCAGATCGCCGCCCGCAACCCAAGGTGGCACATGGTTCGAGGCATGGTCACAGGTCACCAGCCACCGGCCGGGCCGGTCTTCACCTTCCACCAGAAACGACACGCAGCACCCTTTCAGACCCTTTGGGTCAGGGGTATTGCATCCCCGGGAAGACGTCTATCCCGGCGATTGCAAAACCGCCGTTGCGGGGTTGCGCAGTTTGCGCCATAAGGCACGCGGCCCACGTTGAACCGAAGCATCTAGCAGGAGGATGGCATATGCGCCGCCACCGCAACGTGAAGATCGTGGCCACGCTTGGCCCATCATCCAGCGACTACGCCATGATCCGCGCCCTGTTCGAGGCGGGGGCCGATGTGTTCCGCCTGAACATGAGCCATGGCACGCATGACGAAATTCGTGCCCGCCATGAGCATATCCGCCAGGTCGAGAAGGATCTGGGCCGTCCGATCGGCATTCTGGCCGATCTGCAGGGGCCGAAGCTGCGGGTGGGCACCTTTGCCGCCGAGGGCGGGCATGACCTGCAGGACGGGGCGAAATTCCGGCTGGACCTGGACCCGGCGCCCGGCGACGGCACCCGCGTGCAGTTGCCCCACCCCGAGATCTTTGCCGCCCTGGAACCCGGCGCCAGCCTGTTGGTGAACGATGGCAAGATCCGGCTGAAGGTGCAGACCTGCGGACCCGATTTCGCCGATTGCACGGTTGTGGTCGGCGGCACGATTTCCAACCGCAAGGGCGTGAACGTGCCCGATGTGGTGCTGCCCTTGGCCGCGCTGTCGGAAAAGGACCGCAAGGACCTGGAATTTGTCTGCGAGCTGGGCGTGGACTGGCTGGCGCTGTCGTTCGTGCAGCGCCCCGAGGATGTGCATGAGGCGCGCGCGTTGGCCAAGGGCCGTGCCGCGATCCTGTCGAAGATCGAAAAGCCTGCGGCGGTGAAGGCCTATGACGCCATTCTTGCGGTGTCGGACGGCATCATGGTGGCGCGCGGCGATCTGGGGGTGGAGCTGCCGGTCTGGTCGGTGCCGCCGATTCAGAAGCGGCTGGTGCGCGGCGCGCGGGCGGCGGCCAAGCCGGTGATCGTGGCGACCCAGATGCTCGAGAGCATGATCGAGAACCCGATGCCGACGCGGGCCGAGGTGTCCGACGTGGCGACCGCGATCTATGAAGGCGCCGATGCGGTGATGCTGTCGGCCGAATCCGCGGCCGGGAAATTCCCCGTCGAAGCCGTGCAAACCATGGATAACGTGGCGAAATCTGTCGAGAAAGACCCAACCTACCGCTCGGTCATCGAGGCAAGCCGCGTGGTGAAGCGGGAAACCGTGGCCGATGGTATCGTCGCCGCCGCGCGCGAGATTGCCGAAGCGACCAACATCAAGGCCATCGTCTGTTTCAGCCAGTCGGGCACCACCGTCAGCCTGGTGGCACGCGAACGGCCATGGGTGCCGATCATCGCGCTGACGCCCTTGGTCACCACCGCGCGGCGGATGGCGCTGACCTGGGGCGCGCATTGCGTGATCGTGCCGGAACAGGAACGGTTCAAGGGCGCCGTCATCAGCGCCGTCCGCGCCGCAAGGTCTGACGGTTTCGCGCGCGAGGACGATCATATCGTGGTCACCGCCGGGGTGCCGTTCAACGTGGTCGGCACCACCAACATCCTGCGCGTGGCGCCTTGCGACGAAAGATTGATTTCCAAGGTGGACCCCGGCTAAGCTGACCCGAGGTCAGTTGGTTTCGAGGATTTCATGGACGCGGATCTCTTTCTTACGATTGGTGTGGTTCTTGCAGTCCTGACGATCCCGTCACTGCTGTCGGCCTGGACCGAAAGCCGGGCGCCCCGGTTCGGGGCGATCATGCTGATGGCCTCGGCCGGGCTGATTGCCGTGGCGCTGTCGCAAAAGCCCGGCGGCTATACCTTCGGCGACATTCCCAAGACGATGCTGAATGTCGTCGGACGCTATGTGAACTGACGGGCCGCTGCCCGCCGCACGGAATCCGCTTGCACCTTGTCCGGTGCCCCCCTATAGGAGCGGCTTCGATCAACCGCGCGACCGGCGAAAGTGGCATGCCGTTTCGCGCGATGAACATCACGGAGATGAAAATGCCCAAGATGAAGACCAAATCCGCTGCGAAAAAGCGGTTCACCTTCACGGCCAATGGCCGTGTGAAGGCCGGTGTGGCCGGTAAGCGCCACGGCATGATCAAGCGCACGACGAAATTCATCCGCGACGCCACGGGGACCATGATCCTCTGCGCCTCGGACGAGAAGATCGTCAAGAAATACATGCCCTATAACCGGTAAGGAGATCAGATATGTCCCGCGTTACATCCGGTAAGGTCACCCACGCCCGTCACCGCAAGGTGATCAAGAAGGCCGCTGGCTACTATGCCGCCCGCTCCACCAACTTCCGCACCGCCACGCAGGCCGTCGACAAGGCCCAGCAGTACGCGACCCGCGACCGCAAGGCCAAGAAGGGCCAGTTCCGCGCGCTGTGGATCCAGCGGATCAACGCCGCCGTGCGGCTGTTCGACCCGGCTTTCACCTATTCGCGTCTGATCAACGGTCTGGCCAAGGCCGGGATCGAAGTGGACCGCAAGGTTCTGGCCGATCTGGCCGTGCATGAGCCAGAGGCGTTCAACGCCATCGCCGACAAGGCCCGCGCTGCACTGGCGTAACATGCAGGCGTTGCGAAGTTTCCAAAGCCCCGCCTTGTGCGGGGCTTTTGCTTTGTCAGCGGTACCGCCACCCGACGGCCGGGCAAGCGGGCCGAACTGATGCCATGCGGTAAACAATCCTTCACCGCGCCCCACTTTCGCCCGAATCGTCCATGAAACCGAAACGAACGTTAACCTTTATCTGGTGTCGCAATGTTCGTCTCTGTCCCCCTGCCGCAAGGCCTGACCGCTTTCCTTCTGCCTGAAGGCCCCGCGATGTGGCACGAGTTCGCGCTTGGCCTGGACTTTGCCGACCCGCATGCCACGATCGACCTTCTGATCGCTGCCGATGCGATTACCCGGCGTCCCGACTGCGACCGGGCCACTGCCGCGCTGATCCTGGCCAAGGCCGCTGCGGCGGGCTTTCATCGCGGTGAGGCGCCGATCGGCTTTGACGAAGGCGCCGCCCGCGCCTTTGCCGTCC
>JBATAV010000250.1:0-4075 GCA_049662025.1 Paracoccaceae bacterium
GATACATCCATCCCAAGAGGGGTTGTCTCAGCCATCATATCACGCTCTCTTCTGCTGCGCGGTCCCGTAAACCGGGCCGCCGTCAACTGTTCGAGACGGTGAAGAGAGCCGGGATCAGCCTGCCAGAGAACGTGGTCATGCCACAAGGTGTCCAGCGCTGCATCCCACCCCGTCGCCGGTCCGGGCCGGGAGCGGTGACAGCGGATTCATCGCAGGGAAGCCACACTTGAGGGGTGAGGAGGATCAGAAAACGATGCGGTGGGTCGTTTTCCCGATGATCGAGTCGTGGTGGCCGCGATCAAGGGTGATAAGACGCAGATCGAGCTGGCCCAGGGTTTCGACATTCATCTTTTGGCGGCAGGTGTTTGCGAGCAAACACCGAGAGGCGAACCAGATCAAGCAGTCTCGCGCATGTACACATGCGTTGCCGTGCTGTGGGGCGATGGACATCACCTGCATTCCCATGGCCCGTGGCTTCGTCCATCTCGCTGCCGTGGTGGGGTGGTTCACCCGCCGGGTGCTGGCCTGGCGGGTGTCGATCACACTGGAGACGGCCTTCTGCGCCGAAGCTGTCGAGGAAGTGCTGGCGAAACCGGGCGCCCCCAGATCTTCAACATGGAGCATGGTCGCGCCACCGGTTCGAGCGGCCATGCGACGTCAGGGCAACCAGTTCACTTCCAGAGACTTCGTCAAGGTGCTGGCCGCCCGGGAGATCAAGATCAGCATGGATGGAAAACGCGCCTGGCGCGACAACGTTTTCGTCGAAAGGCTCTGGCGGACCATAAAATACGAGGAGGTCTATCTGCAGGCCTACGCTAGGGTCCCGCAGGCCCGCACCTCGATCGGGCGATGTCTCGGCTTCCACAAAAGCCGCCGCCCACATTCATCGCGTGACGGGCAAACTCCCGATCAGGTCTACTTCAACCTGCCGATGCCCGAGGCGACAGCAGCGCAATGGAGGCGAAAATCCACTTAGGAAAAGCCCAGCACCTGCTCAGATAATCCGAGCCACCTCCGATGCATTGTCAGGGAGACTTCATATCAAGGCCGCAAGATGAGGATATCAGTTGGGCTCGTCCCCGCCCTTCTTCAGTGATCGCGCCCTGTCTTGACCGGACGCCCGGCCTTACGCCCCCTTCATCTCTTGCAAGGTATTGCCGCCGTCTACCACCAGCATCGCGCCGGTGACGTAGCTGGCTTCCTGGCTGGCGAGGAACAGGACGGCGGCCGCGATCTCGTCCGGGGTGCCGGGGCGACCGGCGGGGGTGGCGCGGCCTGCGACTATCTCGCCTTCCGAGGAGCTTTCGGTGGCGATCCAGCCGGGCAGGACAGCGTTGCAGGTGATGCCGCGCGCGCCGTATTCCAGCGCGATGGAGCGGGTCATGCCGGTGATGGCGGCCTTGGCGGTGGCATAGGCGGAGGAGCCGTCGATGGTGACGACCGGGCCGGTGACGCTGCTGATGTTGACGATGCGGCCATAGCCCTGCGCGGCCATGCCAGGCAAAGCGGCGCGGCAACAGTGGAAAGTCGTGTTGATGTTCAGCGCCATGTGCTGCGCCCAGGCCGCGTCGGACCAGCCGGCCAGATGCTGGCGGGCGATGTCTTGCCCGGTCTGCACCATGCCGGCGTTGTTCACCAAGACCTCGACCGGGCCGAGTTTTGCGGTGATGGCGGCGAACAGGGCGGTAACCTGCGCGGGGTCGGTCAGGTCGGCGATGTGGGCCATGCAGCCCAGGCTGGCGGCGCGGTCATGGATGCGCGCGGTGGTGGCGGTAATGCCGACTTTTGCGCCGCCTGCGACCAGCGCACGGGCAATGGCAAAGCCGATTCCCCCCGCCGAACCCGCCCCGGTGACCAGCGCCACGCGCCCTTCTACTCCGGCCATTTGTCGCCCTCCGATATGCTATCTGTCAGGCAGGATCGGCCTGATGTTCGTAAAGGTCAATTGCCGACCCGACACTAGCCCCTTGCCGCCCGGAAATGCACGGAAACTGCATGCAAGCGATTGTGTAGGCGTGCCACCGCGCGCCATGATACAAGGCCTTTCGTTCATCGGCGCAGGTCCTTATATGAAGGCGCCCGCCTCAGTCCCTGAGTCGCGGGGAGAAAGCTGCTTGCATGTGGGGATCCCTGATGTCGTTACTCTCCGGCCTGTTCTCGTCAGATATGGCGATCGACCTTGGGACGGCCAATACGCTGGTCTATATCCGCGGCAAGGGGATCGTGCTGAATGAACCCTCGGTGGTGGCCTATCATGTCAAGGATGGCAAGAAGGTCGTGCTGGCGGTGGGCGAGGATGCGAAACTCATGCTGGGGCGCACGCCGGGCAGCATCGAGGCGATCCGGCCGATGCGCGACGGGGTGATTGCAGATTTCGACTCGGCCGAAGAGATGATCAAGCATTTCATCCGCAAGGTGCACAAGCGCACGACGTTCTCCAAGCCGAAGATCATCGTTTGCGTGCCGCATGGGGCGACGCCGGTGGAAAAGCGGGCGATCCGCAATTCGGTGCTGCAGGCGGGCGCGCGGCGGGCCGGACTGATTGCCGAGCCGATTGCGGCGGCGATTGGCGCGGGGATGCCGATCACCGAGCCGACCGGCAGCATGGTCGTCGATATCGGTGGCGGCACCACCGAGGTGGCGGTGCTGTCCCTGGGCGATATCGTCTATGCGCGGTCGGTGCGGGTGGGTGGCGACCGGATGGATGAGGCGATCATTTCCTATCTGCGGCGGCACCAGAACCTGCTGATCGGGGAATCGACGGCCGAGCGGATCAAGACCTCGATCGGTACGGCGCGGATGCCCGATGACGGGCGCGGGTCGTCGATGACGATTCGGGGGCGAGACCTGCTCAACGGGGTGCCGAAGGAAACCGAGATCAATCAGGCGCAGGTGGCCGAGGCGCTGGCCGAACCGGTGCAGCAGATTTGCGACGCGGTGATGCAGGCTTTGGAGGCGACACCGCCGGACCTGGCCGCCGACATCGTCGACCGGGGCGTGATGCTGACCGGGGGCGGCGCTTTACTGGGCGATCTCGATCTGGCCTTGCGCGAACAGACCGGGCTGTCGATCAGCGTCGCCAACGAGTCACTCAATTGTGTTGCGCTGGGCACCGGCAAGGCACTGGAATATGAAAAGCAGCTGCGGCACGTCATTGACTATGACAGCTGAGTGAGCGGCCCGCCGGGCCCCGAACGACGAGGCGCGCGTGGCCAAGACCCGCATCGGACCGGAAGACTATTCCCGCCCCCTCCGGCGTTTGCTGGTGGGGCTGCTGGTGCTGCTGTTGCTGGGTCTGTTCCTGCTGTGGCGGATCGACAGCCCGCGGGTGGAGCGGTTTCGCGCGGCATTGGTCGATGCGGTGGTGCCCAACATGGAATGGGCGCTGGTGCCGGTGACCAAGATGATGGGCATGTTCGAGGATTTCCAATCCTACACCCGGATCTATGAGCAGAATCAGGAACTGAAGCGCGAATTGCAGAAGATGACCGCCTGGAAAGAGGCGGCGCGGCAGTTGGGCGAGCAGAACGCCCGGCTGCTGGACCTGAACAAGGTGCGGCTGGACCCCAAGCTGACCTATATTACCGGTCAGGTGCTGGCCGACTCGGGCAGCCCGTTCCGCCAGTCGGTGCTGGTGAACGTCGGCGCGCGCGACGGTATCCGCGACGGCTGGGCCTGCATGGACGGGTTGGGCTATGTCGGCCGCATTTCGGGCGTGGGCGCGCGCACCAGCCGGGTGATTCTGGTGACCGACAGCAACAGCCGCATCCCGGTGACGGTGCAGCCTGCCGGGCAAAGGGCGCTGCTGTCGGGCGACAACTCTCCGCTGCCTTTGCTGGAATTCGTCGAGAATGCCGATGACGTGGCGCCGGGCGACCGGGTGGTGACCTCGGGCGATGGCGGCGTATTGCCCGCAGGCCTGCTGGTCGGCCAGGTGGTGCGCGGCAACGACAAGCGGCTGCGGGTGGTGTTGTCGGCCGATTATCAGCGGCTGGAATTCCTGCGCGTCTTGCGCAGCCATGAGCTGGCGCCCTTGACCGACCCCGGCGCGCGGGTGGCGCCGCCGCTGCTGCCG
>JBATAV010000251.1:0-1586 GCA_049662025.1 Paracoccaceae bacterium
CCCCGATGGATTACGCCGAACGCGCGCGCCCCGCGCAGGAGGTGGTTGCGGCCAGCCTGATCCGCGCGGTTCACGCCCCCGCCCAGTTGCGCGAGGTGATGACGCAGTTCTGGCACGACCATTTCAACGTGAACGCACAAAAAGACGAAACCACGGCCGCGCTTTTCCCTTTGTATGACAAGATGATGCGCGCCAATGCCTTCGGCAGTTTCCGGGCGCTTCTGGGCGCGGTCGCGCGCTCTCCGGCGATGCTGTACTACCTCAACAACGCCGACAGCATCGCCAGCCCGGCGAATGAAAACTATGCCCGCGAGTTGCTGGAGCTGCACAGTCTGGGCGCCGAAAGCTACCTGAACGACCGCTACAGCGACTGGCATCAGGTGCCGGGCGCCGATCAGGGCGCGGCCGCGGGCTATCTTGACCTTGATGTCTACGAGGTGGCGCGCGCGTTCACCGGCTGGTCGGTGGGCGATGGCCGCTGGCTGGCCGAGGGCGAGACCGCACCCCGGACCGGCGCCTTCCACTATGTCGCGCGCTGGCACGACCCCTATCAAAAGCGTATCCTGGGGCGGGAATTTCCGCCGAACCGCGGCCCGATGGAGGATGGCGAAGAGGTGCTGGACATGCTGGCCCGCCACCCCGGCACGGCCCGCCTTGTCTGCCGCAAGCTGGCGCGGCGTTTTCTGGCCGATGACCCGCCGCGGGCGCTGGTCGAGCGGATGGCGGCGGAATTTCTGGCCCGGGCCGAGGCGCCCGACCAGATCGCACGGGTTCTGCGCCTGTTGGTGCAGTCGCCGGAATTCGATGCCCCGGCGCAAAAGATCCGCCGCCCGTTCGAATTTCTTGCAGCCTTTTGTCGCGCGGCCGGGGCCGAGGTGACCGACCGCAGCAACAGCTTTCAGTGGACGCTGGCCCGCGCAGGCTGGCAGCAGCATGAATTCGGCCCGCCGACCGGGCATCTGGATGTGATCGGCGCCTGGACCGGGGCGTCAAGCCTGAACCGGATGGTGGATCTTGCGGTCTTTGGGCTGGAAGACTGGTTCGGCGTGGCGCAAGTTGCGTTGGACGAGGTTTTGCCCGACGAAACCGCGAAGGATTTTCTGCAGCGCCGGGCCGGGCGTCTGGTGCCGCAAGAGGCCGAGGCCGCCGCCGCCGCAATCCTGTCGGCCTACGAGATCGACCCGGACAGTCGGGTGGCCGATTTCGCCCCCGAAGACCGGGCCGGAGCGGCGCGGGCGGTAATGGCCATGGCGGCGCTGACGCCCGCCTTCGTGTTGCGTTAGGGGGGCACTGATGGCACGTGAACCGGTTCTTGTGGTCTTGTTCCTGCGCGGCGGGGCGGATGGGCTGGGTCTGGTCTCGCCCGCCTCGGACCCCGATTTCATTGCTGCACGACCCGAAGACCTGCGGGTGGCGCGCAACGGCGATGCGGCGGGGCGGCTGATCGCGCAAGAGGTCTGGGATGGCGAGTTCCGCTTTCACCCCGGCCTGTCGGGTTTTGCCGATCTGTACGATGCGGGTGACCTGAGCCTGATCCATGCCTCGGGCCTGACCGAAGCGACGCGCAGCCATTTCGATGCCGAGGC
>JBATAV010000252.1:0-1520 GCA_049662025.1 Paracoccaceae bacterium
TGTCGACGTCGTTACCCATTTCAATGGCGTGCATGCCGTCAGCAAGGCAAGACATACAACCAATGGGTTCACCCGTGGTCGAGCTTTTGAATTCTGCATGATGTCACCTTCAAAAAGTCGGAAAAAAATAGCCGTCAATATGAAAATCATGCGCCTCGATCCGTCTTCCGTCAATCGTTGCCAGAATTCGAACGACCTTTGTCATCGCTCGGGGCGCAGATCCGCGAAAATCTCTTCGCGGCGCCTGTCGAAATCCGCGCCCGCTGCGCGTCCTTGGCGTAGGATCATCGGCAATTCCGCCGCTGATCCACGCCAAGGAGAGTGCAGATGCAATATATGGCCCTGATCTATACCGACCCCGCACTGACCCCAGAGATGGGCGATACGATGAACGAAGCCTATTTCTCGGTGACCCAGCGGATGAAGGCGGCGGGGGTGTTCAAGGCAGGCGATGCCCTGCAGCCGTCCGCCACCGCGACCTCGGTTCGGATGCGCGGCGGCAAGGTAGAGACCATGGATGGCCCCTTTGCCGAGACCAAGGAACATCTGGGCGGCTATTACCTGCTGGACTGCGCCGATCTGGATGAGGCGTTGAAATGGGCGGCGCAAATCCCAGGTGCGCAATATGGCACGGTCGAGGTGCGCCCCGTTGTGGTCTATGGCTGACCCGACGGCGGTCAAGGCCGCCCTATCCGCGGTGCTGGCCGAAGACCGGGGGCGGCTGATGGCCGCCCTTGTCGCCCGCTTCGGCGATTTCCAGCTGGCCGAAGACGCACTGCAAGAGGCGGCAACCGCGGCGTTGCTGCATTGGGGGCGGTCGGGGCTGCCGCACGCCCCCTTGGGCTGGCTGCTGACAGTTGCCGGTCGCAAGGCGATCGACCGGTTGCGCCTTTTGCAGCGCGACGGCGTTCGGAACGCCGCTTTATCGGTGTTGGCCGCCCCCGAGGCCGAAGAGGAGGCCGAGATGATCCCCGACCATCGCCTGCGGCTGATCTTCACCTGCTGCCACCCCGCGCTGGACCCCAAATCGCGCGTGGCGCTGACGCTGCGCACCCTTGGCGGGTTGACCACTGCCGAAATCGCCCGCGCCTTTCTGGACAACGAGCCGACGATGGGCCAGCGCCTGTCGCGTGCCAAGGCCAAGATCGCCGCCGCCCGCATCCCCTTCCGGTTGCCCGAACCCGAAGACCTGCCGGGCCGGCTGAACTCGGTCCTGACGGTGATCTACCTGATCTTCAATGCCGGCTATACCGCCGGGCCGGAGGCAAACCGCGATCTGGGCGATGAGGCGTTGTTTCTGGCCCGGTTGTTGAATGATCTTCGCCCCGCCGAGGCCGAGGTCGAAGGCTGTCTTGCGCTGCTGCTGCTGACCCATGCCCGCCGAGCTGCCCGGATCGGGGCCGATGGGGCAAGCGTCGCCCTGGCCGACCAGGACCGCCACCTGTGGGATACCGCGATGCTTTCCGAGGGCCGTGGCGTCCTTGACGCCGCTCTGGCCCGCGCCCGCCCCGGCCCGTTCC
>JBATAV010000253.1:0-2461 GCA_049662025.1 Paracoccaceae bacterium
TCGACCGGGCTGACCGATCTGGACAAGAAGCTGGGCGGCCTGCACGAAAGCGACCTTCTGATCCTGGCCGGGCGGCCGTCGATGGGCAAGACCTCGCTGGCCACCAACATCGCCTTCAACATCGCCAAGGCCTACCGTCGCGGCCGCAAGCCTGACGGGTCGGAAGGTGCTGTCGAAGGTGGCTGCGTGGGGTTCTTTTCGCTGGAGATGAGTGCTGAGCAGCTGGCCGCCCGCGTGCTCTCCGAGGCGTCCGAAGTGCCCAGCGAACAGATCCGCCGCGGCGACATGACCGAAGGCGAATTCCGCCGCTTCGTCGATGCCGCCAAACAGCTTGAAACCTGCCCGCTCTACATCGACGATACCCCCGCCCTGCCGATTTCCCAGGTCGCCGCCCGCGCACGTCGATTGAAGCGGACCCATGGGCTGGATGTGCTGGTGATCGACTACCTGCAGCTTCTGAAAGGCACCGCGAAATCCTCCGAGGCCAACCGGGTTCAGGAAGTCAGCGAGATCACCCAAGGGCTGAAAGCCATCGCCAAAGAGCTGAACATCCCGGTGATCGCGCTGAGCCAGCTTTCCCGCGCCGTGGAAAACCGCGAAGACAAGCGCCCGCAACTGAGCGACCTGCGCGAATCCGGCTCGATCGAACAGGATGCCGATGTGGTGATGTTCGTGTTCCGCGAGGAATACTACCGCGAACGCGAAAAGCCCGCCGATCATGAATTGGAGAAGATGGCGGCCTGGCAGCAGATGATGGAACAATGCCACGGCAAGGCCGAGGTGATCATCGGCAAACAGCGCCATGGGCCGATCGGCACGGTGGAACTGTCGTTCGAAGGCCGCTTTACCCGCTTTGGCAACCTTGCACGCGCCTGGCAGGGCGAAGGTGGCCCGGACGTCGGCTTCTGACGGTTGAACAGTCGCGCGGCATGGTCGCAAAGCTGTCGCTTTGCCCCCGGCCGATGGGGGCATCCTGCCCCCAAACCCTTCAAGATATTTCTCCAGAGCGGAAGGCAGGACCCGCTTTCTGCACCGATAGGCTTGCGCTTTTCCAAATACTCCCGCCGGAGGCACCCCCGCCAACCCCCGAACGCAACGCTCCAGGGTCTTTCCGTGACAACGCCGCCAAGCGGGCCCTCGATGGGCCCCGAGGCGGCTCCCCCTTTTCCCCTTGCCCGGCTTCGGTCATGCTCCGTCCCAAACGGGAGGCGTGAATGGACCTGGGCTTGAAGGACAAGGTGGTGGTCGTCACCGGCGGCGGGGCGGGCATCGGCGGGGCGATCAGCCGCGCCCTGGCCGAGGAAGGCGCGGTGCCGGTGATCTTCGCTCGCCGCGCGCCCGAGGTAGGCTTTCTATCTGCCATCGGCGCGAAAAGCCCGCAGGCGGGGTGGGTCAAGGTCGATCTGGCGCAGGACGACCAATGCCGCGCTGCGGTGGACGAAGCGCGCCGCCGCTGGGGGCGGATCGACGCGCTGGTGAACAATGCCGGCCGCAATGACGGGATCGGGCTGGAAGCGGGGCCGGAGGCGTTCCGCGCCTCGCTCGACCAGAACCTGATGCACTACTACACCCTTGCCCATTTGCTGCTGGATGACCTCAAGGCGGCCAGGGGGGCCATCGTCAACATCAGTTCCAAGACCGCGCTGACCGGGCAGGGCAGCACTTCGGCCTATGTCGCGGCCAAAGCGGCGCAACTGGGGTTGACGCGGGAATGGGCCGCCGCACTGGCGCCTTACGGTGTTCGGGTCAACGCCATCCTGCCGGCCGAGGTGATGACGCCGATGTATGCCGCCTGGCTGGACACGTTTCCCGACCCGCAGGCGCAACTGGAGAAGATCACCGCCCGCATTCCGCTGGGCCACCGGATGACCACCGATGACGAGATCGCCGCCACCGCCGTCTTCCTGCTGTCAGACAAGGCCGGGCACACCACCGGCCAGTGGCTGTTTCCCGACGGCGGCTATGTGCACCTCGATCGGTCGCTGACCTAGGGTGCGTGCCACCACCCCCCGCCTTACCCCCCGCCCCTACCCCCGCCGGATCGGGTCGGCCAGCAGGCGCAGGCCGTTCAGCACCACCAGTAGCGTGCCACCCTCATGCCCGACCACGGCCAGAGGCAAGGGCAGCTCGAAGAACAGTCCGCCGGTGACCAGCACCACCATCGCCCCCAGCGCGAAGGTCAGGTTCTGCCGGATCACCCGTGCGGTGCGGCGCGACAGGCGGTGCGCATCGGCCAGCCGCGTCAGGTCATCGGCCATCAGCGCCACGTCGGCGGCCTGCAAGGCCACCTCGCTGCCGGCAACCCCCATCGCCACGCCGACATCGGCCCGTGCCAGGGCAGCGGCATCGTTCACCCCGTCGCCGACAAAGGCCACCCGGCCAAGCGCGGTCAGTTCTTCAACCAGCCGTACCTTGTCTTCGGGCATCAGCCCTGCCTCGATATCTTCGGGCGCAAAGCCCA
>JBATAV010000254.1:0-2158 GCA_049662025.1 Paracoccaceae bacterium
CCGCCGCCCTGCCCGCCCGAAAGGCCCGCCAGCGACAGCGCATCCGTGCGCAGTCGCGCCGAGAGCTTGGGGCGATCCTTGCCCGGTTTCAGATCAATATCGCCGGTCAGTTCATTGCCATCGGCGCGGATCACCGCCCCGCGCAGATAGAGTGCGCCTGCGGAATCCAGCGTCAGATCCGCGGTCACCGACAGGCTGACGGCCCCCAACCCCTGCGGCAGGTCCGGCGCCGCCGCCCCGGCAAGGGCGGCCAATGCTGCCAGATCCGACAGATCCGCCTGCAGATACCCCGAGGCCGTCACCGGACCGAACCCACCCCGCCCGGCAAACGAGATATCCGCGCCACCAATCCTGGCCTGGATGTAAAGAGGCACCACCCGGCCCTCGGTAAAGGCGGAAAACACCCCCGCCTCGGCTGTCAGCGAAACCTTCTGCCCCGCCATCACCGCCGACCCGGCCAGCTGCGCCGGACCGCTGAAATCGGGGATCTTCAGGCTGGCATCGACCGTGTCCAGCGTCACGTCCTGACCGGTGCCATGGTCGACGAAGCGGATCGTGCCGCCGGTCATCAGCGCCTCGTCCAGCGTATAGGCCCGACCCACGCCCGGAGTGGTGGTCGAGACCTCTCCGCCCGAACCACCACCGCCGAAGACCCAGTTCTCGCGCCCGTCCCTGGCCCGCTCCAGCACGATCTGCGGCCGGGTGGCGCGGATGCCGAGAATGCGCACCTCGCCGCCCAGAAGGGCCGAGGCGTTGATCTCGATCGACAGGCTTTCGGCGCGAAACATCGGGCCTGCGTCCGACCAATCGGCATTGGCGATGGTCACCGGGCCGGTGGAGACGCCCAGAACCGGCCAGAACCGCGGGCTGACATCGCCGTCGATCTGCAGATGGCGCCCGGTCAGGCGTTCGAACTGCTGGGCGGCGGTGGCGGCGATACGCTCGGCCGGGATCAGGAAGACGAGGCCGACCGCGATCAACAGCAGGATGAGAAGCGCGCCAAGGGCCCTGAACAGCCACCGCATCGTTGCCCCTTTTCGTTTATGCTTTGGAAACAAAGCCTAGGGGTGCACCGCCCCGACGGCAAGAACCCGCCTGCCCGGGCGGCATCAATTGGCCGAGAGGGCGGTTCGGAAATTGCGCGGCTTGCGCCGCAAGTCCCTTGTCTCGGCTCTGGCGCGTTCCGCGCCAACCGCCTCGGGTGGCCTCCGGCGGGAATACTTTGGCCAAGGTGAAATCCATGCCGTTCATCTTGGCTCAAATACTCCGGGGGAGGCGCGAATGTCCCGTGTTCGCGCTTGGGGGCAGCGCCCCATCACCCGAGGAGGAGCGGGAACCGCGACGACAAGACAAGAGACGCGCGACGCCTGCCGCACAATTGCCTTGCTTCGCCGGGCCTTCTCGGCGCGCGCGGCTTGCGGTATAGCGGCCCCATGTCACACAACCCGCCCAACCTTCGCCCCGACCTGGCCCGCGCCGCCGTGCCCGACACCCGCCGCGAGGGCCAGCCGACCATCGGCATGGTCTCGCTTGGCTGCCCCAAGGCGCTGGTCGACTCCGAGCGCATCCTGACCCGGCTGCGCGCCGAGGGTTATGCGATCAGCCCCGATTATGCGGGGGCGGATGCGGTGATCGTCAATACCTGCGGCTTTCTGGACAGTGCCAAGGCCGAAAGCCTGGAGGCGATCGGCGAGGCCTTGCGCGAGAATGGCCGGGTGATCGTCACCGGATGTCTGGGGGCGGAAGCCGACTATATCACCGGCGCGCATCCCAAGGTTCTGGCTGTCACCGGGCCGCACCAGTACGAGGCGGTTCTGGATGCCGTGCATGGCGCGGTGCCGCCGTCGCCCGACCCGTTCATCGACCTTCTGCCCGCGTCGGGCGTGTCGCTGACGCCGCGGCACTACAGCTATCTGAAGATCTCGGAAGGCTGCAACCACAAGTGCCGCTTCTGCATCATCCCCGACATGCGCGGCCGGCTGGTTTCGCGCCCCGCCCATGCCGTGCTGCGCGAGGCCGAGCGACTGGTGGCGGCGGGGGTGAAGGAGTTGTTGGTGATTTCGCAGGACACCAGCGCCTACGGGCTGGACCTGCGCCACGCCACCGACAAGGGCCACCGCGCCCATATCACCGATCTGGCCCGCGATCTGGGGTCGCT
>JBATAV010000255.1:0-3458 GCA_049662025.1 Paracoccaceae bacterium
ATATGCAGCTTGCCTACATGCGGCATTTCCAGGCGTATCTGCCCTGTGACGGCGTTGACGTGAAAGACCTGTCACAGGATCTGGCGGGCCTGCATATCTGCGGGCCGAATGCGCAGGCGCTGATCGCAAGATTGGCCGAGCATGACATGGACAGCGCGAATTTCCGCTTCATGGCCGCCAGGCCGCTGAAGATCGCCGGGGTCCATGAGGTTCTGACCCTGCGGGTCTCTTACACCGGCGAATGCGGCTACGAGATGTACATGCCGAAAGGCCGCCAGCTTCAGCTCTTCGATGCGCTGCGCGCCGAAGGCAAATCGCTTGGCCTCTGCCTTGTCGGCACCCGGAGCCTGCTGCACACGCGGTTGGAGAAAAGCTTCCCGGCCTGGCGCATGGAAATCTCGCTGGACTATACGGCGGCGGACTGCGGGCTGAGCCGCTACGTCGCCATGGACAAGGGCGATTTCGTCGGTCGCGCTGCGGTTCTGGCCGCCCCGACACCTCGCGAACGCCTTGCCACCTTTACTGTCGATGCCGGTGATTGCGCGATCTGGGGTGACGAGGCGATCTTTCTGGACGGCGAGCCGGTTGGCTATGTCACTTCGGGCGGTTGGGGGCCGTCAACCGAGCGACACATCGCGCTTGGCTATGTGCTTGCGGATGCTTGGCAGCCCGACGGCAGATATGCGGTAGAAATCCTGGGCAATCTGCGTTCGGCACAACTTCATGCCGCCCCCCTCTATGATCCCGAAGGCTTGCGCATGCGTGCCTGAGACCAATCGCCTGCCGCCACACAGAAGGAATCCTCCGATGTCCCGTCGCCCGAGAACCGCCCGAACCCCGCGTGACGGACGCCTTGTGCAACGCGCCTTCGGTGAGGTGCGCAATCCCTTTGCGCCGATGCGGATCATCTCGGAAGATCAGGTCGAAATGATCCATCAGACAAGCCTCACGATCCTGCGCGACATCGGGCTGAAGGTGGACAGCAAGCTTGCCCGCGATCTGCTGGCCGCGGCCGGGGCGGATGTCGACCACAGCAACAACCGCGTGCGGTTTGATCCGGCGATGGTCGAAGAAATGCTGAAAGGCATCCCCTCGGAGTTCACCATCCATGCCCGGAACCCGGACAAGACCGTGACCGTGGGCGGCAACTCCCTGACGTTCGCAACGGTTTGCGGGCCGCCCTTCGTGTCGGATCTTGACCGGGGGCGCCGGGCCGGAACGCTCGAGGACATGCGCAATTTCGTCAAGCTGTCGGCCTCGCTGAACATCTTTCATCACGAAGGAGGCAGCGGCGTTGAGCCGCTGGAACTGCCCCCCGAGACCCGGCATCTCGACATGATGCTGGCGCAGACCACGCTGTGCGACAAGGGCTGGCACCCGTGCTGGATGAACACCGGCGCGCGCGCTCGCGATTGTATCGAGATGGCCAAGATCGCCCTTCAGACCGATGATGATGGCTTGCGCGCCCGGCCGGGGATCATCGGCGGCATCAACACCAACTCGCCGCTGTTGCTGGATGACGGCCAGGCCGAAGGGTTGATCGAATTCGCCCGCGCCGGGCAACCTGTTCATGTCACCCCCTTCACCCTGTCGGGAGCGATGAGCCCGGCAACGATCGGCGGGGCTCTGGTCCAGCAGAACGCCGAAGCGCTTGCGGGCATTGTTCTTGGTCAGGCGGCCTGTCGCGGTGCGCCGGTGTTCTACGGGCATTTCACCTCGAACGTCGACATGAAGACCGGCTCACCCGCATTCGGAACGCCGGAATATGCCAAATCGGTGATCGCTTCGGGGCAGTTGGCGCGGCGCTACGGACTCCCGATCCGGTCGTCGAATACGACGGCCTCGCCTTGCGTCGATCTGCAGGCGGCCTATGAAAGCGACATGTCGGTGGCGGCCTGCGTGCAGGGCCATGTCAACGTGATGATGCATGCGGGCGGCTGGCTTGAAGGCGGGCTGACCTGTTCTTTTGAGAAGCTGATCCTAGATGCCGAACTCTTGCAGATGCAGGCGGAGTTCCTGACGCCTCTGGACCTCAGCGCGGATGCGCTGGGGCTTGAGGCCATCGCCGAGGTCGGTCCGGCCGGGCATTTCTTCGGCACCGCCCATACTCTTGCACGCTATGAGACCGCTTTCTATCACCCGATCCTGTCGGACGGTCGCAACTACGAGAACTGGCAGGACGATGGGGGGAAGACGGCCACCCAGCGGGCGAACACAATCTGGAAGCAGTTGCTGAACGATTACGAAAAGCCGCCAATCGATCCTGCCGTCGAGGAAGAGCTGGAGGCCTATGTCGCTCGGCGCAAGGAACAGATCCTCCCGAGTTGAGGCGGCAGGAGACTGTTCGGTTTTCTGGAGCCACGCCATCAACAGAGCCGCGAATGAGCAGGAAGAAGCCATGAAACGGGCCGGCACTGCGCGAGATAGCCCAGGCGTCCTCGACGAGCATTGCGTGTGGGATCGGCTCTGTTTGGTGAAGCGGCCGGGTAAGCCGGCTTGTCACCGAATGTCGGGCTCGCGGATCGAGCCCGAAGCAGCTGAGAAGGAGGAGAACCGCAAAGGCCAGCCGACGCCCGGACTCCGTCCGTCCCGTCGGTCCGCGGACTTGGAGGAGGGTCAAGACTCTGGGCTTGCGGGAGCGGCGACAAACCACAAGCTTTGCGATATGTGTAGGCGAATATGGCCCCCGCCTGATTGCAACAATTTAGCTGGGTCTGGTTCGGCGATCACGATTGCAGACGCATATCCGGCTTCCTTGAGCGGCCCGCTCTTTCGTCGCCGCGAGCCCCGATGGATTTCCGCGCGCTTCTTCCACATTGCTCCCCAGGCATAGGCTGGTGCGCTGGCCTGCTGCCGGTTTCGTGGACATCGGGTTAAGCTAACCTAGTACGGGCTTCGAACGCCATGGGGCTGAGGTAGCGCATTTTCGAATGGCGCCGACGCGGATTGTGGAAGCGTTCGATATGGTCGAACCTGTCAGCGCGGGCGTTGTCACGGGTACGACAGACCTTGCGCGCCGTGCGTTCGGTCTTCAGCGACCAGACGAGACTTTCCATCGCCGAATTGTCCCATACGTTGCCGGCCCTGCTCATCGAACAGGTGGGGTGCCTCGACGCTTGGGGCGAGCACATAACCCGTTGATCCGCATCAGTCGTTCGATCCGGTGCAGCCCGCAGGCCAGGCCATCCTCGAGAACATCCCGCCAAACACGGCCTGCGCCATAGGTGCGATCGCTGTACTTGAAGCTCTTGTCGATCACGGTGACGAGCTTCGCATCCTCGATCGCTCGCTGCTTGGCCGGTTGAGCCAGGCATGAAAGCCCGAGCGCGATACTTCCAGAGCTTCGCACCGCCAGCGCGCTGGCCAGAAATGGCGATGTTTTGCAATGAAGGCGAACCTCATATCCATTCGGCTGATCGCTCGGACCAATGGCGCAATCAGCCTCAAACCCGCGCGAA
>JBATAV010000256.1:0-10098 GCA_049662025.1 Paracoccaceae bacterium
GGTTCGTTGCCAGCGTTTGGGCCAGCAGCGCCTCGATCGCGCGACCCACGGCCAGGGTGTTGGTCAGAAGGATGGGGGATTCGATCTCGCCCAGTTCTTCGATCTGGGTCGAGCCGGCGAATTTGCCGTAGCCGTTCAGCACCGCAATTCCGGCAGGCACCTTGTCGGCAAAGGCATTGCCGGGATGTGGCACGATGGCGGTGGCGCCGGTGCGGGTGCGCTCGCCCTCGATCAGCGTGAGATGGCCCACAGCCACGCCCGCGACATCGGTGATGGCGTTCAGAAGCCCCGGCGGATGCTGGCCGATCACCAGCCCCAGATCACGCGCGCGCGGCATCGGCACCTCCGCTTGACAGGGTGGCCAGCGGGGTGGCGGTCAGGGGGGCGAATGCCTCGCGCAACAGCGCCGCCATGCCTTCGACCGCAGGGGAGGTGCCGCGCAGGTTGCGGCGCAAGATGATGCGGGCGCTGTCGATGATGGGAAAGCCATCGGCGGTGGTCAACTCGCGACAGCCGGGCGGGATGGTGCTGCGCGACAGCGGGGAAATGGCCATGCCGTTCGTCACCGCGATGCGAAAGCCGCTTGCCATGTCACAGGTCCAGGCGGGGCGCCAGTCTATCCCTTGCCGGTCCAGCGACGGTTCGGCGTAGTCGCGGCCCCAGTCCGATTGGAAATAGACCGCCACCGGCACCGGGCGGCGCAGGTGTTGCTCGTGGTTGGAAGAGGTTACCCAGACGGTCGGATCGACGCACAAGACTTCTCCCTCCTGCACGTAGGCCCAGTCGTAGATCACGGCGAGGTCCATCAGATCTCCCTCCAGCGCCTCCAGCAAGGCGGCCGAGTGATCGACCCGGACCGAAACCTGCACCCCTTCGTGGCGTTCGTCAAAGGCGGCAAGGGCGCGCGGCAGGATGGTGCCGGAATATTCATCCGGGATGCCCACGCGCACCGGCCCGACCAGCGGCTTTTCGCGCAAGGCGATGGCCGCCTCATCCAGCAGTGCCACCACGCGGCGGGCGTAGGGCAGCAGTTGCTCGCCCCGCGGGGTCAGCGTGACACCCCGCGCCTGGCGGTGAAACAGCGGTTGGCCAAGGCTGTCCTCCAACCGTTTGATCTGCAACGACACCGCCGATTGCGTGCGCAACAGCCGCGCCGCTGCGGCGGTGACGGTGCCGGTATCGGCCACCGCCAGAAAGCTGCGCATCAGGTCGCTGTCGAGAAGGGTCGCCATCGCTTGTCCATGAGTTTTATAAATATTACCCATTAAAGCTATTCGTTTGTAAAATGTCAAAGCCGATGCGAGATATGGGCGTCATTGAAGGAGGCCGCCATGTTCACCCGTCTTTTCGCCCGTTGGCAGATGCGCCGCTCGACCGCGTACTTGCTGTCGCGCGTGGATGACCGGATGCTGGACGACATCGGCCTGACCCGCACCGATATCGAAGCGATGCACCTGGGCCTTGGCCCCGATCTGGTCCTGCCCGTTCTTCGGCCTGGAAGGGCACTCCCTGTCCCGTTCCGGACCTGACTTGCCGTAGGATGGGCAGTGTTGCCCATCCTACGCGCCTTTCTGCAGCTGATCCGGTCAGACCAGCGCGTCGTTGCAGCGCTTGCAGGTGGCCGCATGGGAATGGGTGCCCACATCCGGCAGGATCTGCCAGCAGCGCTGGCACTTTTCCCCCGGCGCCTGTTCAAAGACCACCGCGATGCCCGGCACCTCGGGCAAGCGGAAGGCCTCTTGTGGCTCGGGATCTGCGGTCAGTTGCAACCCGCTGGTGATGCAGAGGTTCGCAAAATCCACCGATTTCAGCGCGGCCAGGATCGCGGCATCCGCCACATGCACCACCGGCGCCGCCTCCAGACTGGCGCCGATGACCTTGGCGGTGCGCTGCACCTCCAGCGCGCCCGTCACCACCCGGCGGGCGGCGCGGATGCCTTCCCACTTGGCCGCCAGCGCCGGGTTCAGCCAGGCGGCGGGCGTCTCGGGGAAATCCAGCAGATGAACCGAGCCTTCGTCGCCGGGGTTCCGGCTCAGCCAGACCTCTTCCATGGTGAAGGTCAGGATCGGCGCCAACCAGGTGGTCAGCCGCTGATAGAGCAGATCCAGCACCGTGCGACTGGCGCGGCGGCGCAATGACGCGGCGGCATCGCAATAAAGCGCGTCCTTGCGGATGTCGAAATAGACCGCCGACAGATCGGTGGTGCAGAAGGCGAACAGCTTCTGGAACACGCCCTGGAAATCATAGGCGGCATAACCGGCACGGACCTCTGCATCCATTTCGGCAAGGCGATGCAGCACCCATTGCTCCAGCTCCGGCATATCCTTGGCGGCCACCTCTTCGGCGTCCGAAAACCCGGCCAGATTGCCCAGCAGGAAGCGCAGCGTGTTGCGCAAGCGGCGGTAGCTGTCGGCCACGCCTTTCAAGATTTCCTTGCCGATCCGCTGGTCATTGGTGAAATCGACCAGCGCCACCCAGAGGCGCAGGATATCGGCGCCATATTCGTCGATCACGGCTTGCGGCACGATGGTGTTGCCCAAGGATTTGGACATCTTCATGCCCTTCTCGTCCAGCGTGAAACCATGGGTCAGCAGACCGCGATAAGGCGCGCGGCCCTTGGTGCCGCAGGCTTGCAGCATGGAGGAATGGAACCAGCCGCGATGCTGGTCGGTGCCTTCAAGGTACAGGTCGGCGATGCCATCCGGCGACCCATCGGCCCGGTCGCGCAGGACGAAGGCGTGGGTCGATCCGCTATCGAACCAGACGTCCAGCACATCCATGACCTGTTCATAATCGGACGGATCAACCAGCCCGGACAGGATACGATCCTTGAAACCTTGCACATACCAGACATCGGCGCCCTCGGCTTCGAACGCGGCCTTGATCCGGGCATTGACTTGCGGGTTGCGCAGCAAGAAGCCTTCATCGGTCGGCTTCACACCCTTTTTCACGAAACAGGTCAGCGGCACGCCCCAGGCGCGTTGGCGGCTGAGAACCCAGTCCGGCCGCGCCTCGATCATCGAGTAAAGCCGGTTCTTGCCCGACTCGGGCGTGAAAGTCACCAGATCGCGGATCGAGGTCAGCGCGCGGGCGCGGATCGTGTCACCATAGGTGCCCTGCCCATCGTCGATTGCCCGGTCGATCGCGGCAAACCATTGCGGCGTGTTGCGGTAGATCAGGGGCGCCTTGGACCGCCAGGAATGCGGGTAGGAATGCCGCATCTTGCCCTTGGCCAACAGCGCGCCGGCATAGGCGAGCTGCTTGATCACGCTGACGTTCGCCGGGCCTTCCTTGCCATCGGGCAGGATGATGGGCTGGCCGCCGAACAAGGGCAGATCGGCGCGGAAACTGCCGTCCGGCTCGACGTTATAGGTCATCGGCAGGCCGAACTTCTGGCCAAGCTGATAGTCATCATCGCCATGCGACGGCGCGGTATGCACGAACCCGGTACCCGCTTCATCGGTCACATGATCGCCCGGCAGCATCGGCACGTCATAATCCCACTCACCCTGCCCGCCTTCGACGCCCCGGAACGGATGCGCCAGCACCAGGCCGCGCAATTCCTCGGCCGTGACCGCGCGCAGGCGGCGGTACATGCCATCACCCAGCTTGGCGGCGGCAAAGACGCTCTCGGCCAGCTTGTCGGCCACCAGATAGGTGAAGCCGATGGTGGCGTTGCTGTCTTCGGGACGGCCCGTAACTTCATACAATCCATAGGAAATGCCGGGGTTGAAGGCCACCGCGCGGTTCTGCGGAATGGTCCAGGGCGTGGTCGTCCAGATCACCACGCGGGCGGCCAGAAGATCGGTGCGGATGCAGGCGCCGGTTTCCTCGAAACTGTCGGCGGCGACCACGCGGAACGGCACCCAGATGGTGTGGCTGGTGTGGTCGTGGTATTCCACCTCGGCCTCGGCCAGCGCGGTCTTTTCCACCGGCGACCACATCACCGGCTTCGACCCTTGATAAAGCGTGCCGTTCATCAGGAGCTTCATGAATTCGTCGGCGATCACCGCTTCGGCGTGGAAGTCCATGGTCAGGTAGGGATCTTCCCACTTGCCGGTCACGCCCAGCCGCTTGAACTCGGCACGCTGGATGTCGATCCAGCCCTCGGCGAACTTGCGGCATTCCTGACGGAAGGCGACCACGTCGACGTCGTCCTTGTTCAACCCCTTGGCGCGGTATTGTTCCTCGATCTTCCATTCGATCGGCAGACCGTGGCAATCCCAGCCCGGCACATAGCGGGCATCCCGGCCCATCATCTGCTGGCTGCGAACCACCATATCCTTGAGAATCTTGTTCAGCGCGTGGCCGATGTGCAGGTGCCCGTTGGCATAGGGCGGGCCATCGTGCAGCACGAAGGGCGCGCGGCCCGTTTTCTCGCGCAAACGGTCATAGACGCCGATCTTTTCCCAGCGGGCCAGCCAGTCCGGCTCGCGCTGGGGCAGGCCTGCGCGCATCGGAAACTCGGTTTCCGGCAGAAAGACGGTGTCGCGGTAGTCGGGGGCGGGCGTATCGGCGCACATGGCGGGGCTTTCTTGGCAGATGTCAGGGACAATGGGGCTTTACCCGGCGGCTGAGGGATCAGCCCGCCGGGCCAGTAATTCGCCATATGCAAAGCCCGTATCGCATGGGGCGCCTTATAGGCGCGGGGGGCCGGGCGGTAAAGGCCTGCACCTTTACAGGCCGGGCCAAAGCACGGATGCTGTGGCCGAAAAGGAGTGCCCGATGAAGGAACCCTCACTGAACGTCCTCGGTGGCGCGCTGGAGCCCTGCTCGACCACGCCGGTGACCGGATTTTTCCGCGACGGTTGCTGCAACACCGGCCCGCAGGACCGCGGCTTGCATACCGTCTGCGCGCTGATGACCGCAGAGTTTCTGGCGCTGTCGAAATACCTCGGCAACGACCTGTCCACCCCGCGCCCCGAGTTCGGATTTGCCGGCCTGCGTCCCGGCGATCAGTGGTGCCTGTGCGCCAGCCGCTTCCTGCAAGCGCATGAGGAAGGTGCGGCCCCACAATTGCGGCTGCGCGCGACGCATCAGAACACCCTGCATGTGGTGCCGCTGGAAGTGCTGCGCCATCACGCCACCGACGCCGATTGACCGCCCGGCCCAAGGCGGAAGTTCCCGCCCAAGTGCCTGCCTTTGGCCAACTAACGCGTTGAGTTGAACGTTCAGGCATGGCATGGAAGGCAAAAGTCACATCATCCGGGGGTATCGGGTTTGTACGAAGATTCTGAAGGCCACGGGCTGTTCAACCGCTACCGCAACGCGTCGATCGACACTTGGCGCAATGCCATGCTGGATGCGGTCCAGCCCTATGACACGCGCTTTCCGAAATTCTCGCACATTGCCAAACTGGGCAGCGCCAACCTGCGCGATGGCATCATCGAGGCCTTCAAGCTGTACAAGATCGCGCGGCCGCACATGGATGGCTGCGTGGGCGACGACAAGGCCTACCTTGATTTCGGCTGCGGCGTCGGGCGCATTCTGCGCTGCTTCATGCGCGACTTTCCCGCCGCCAACATGACCGGCGCCGATGTCACGGCGGAATTCATCGACATCTGCCGCGACAACTTCGGCGACAGGTTCAACTTTCTGAACATCGCCCCGCGCCCGCCGATCGACATGCCCGACAACAGCGTCGACGTGATCACCGCCTATTCGGTATTCTCGCATTTCAGCGCCGTGCAGGCCACCCGCTGGCTGGATGAATTCTACCGCATCGCCCGCCCTGGTGCGATTGTCGCACTGACCACCTACAGCCGGGCGCATATCAACTTCATCTACGACGCCCCACCCGACACCGTGCCGCCGAACAAGGCTGCGCAAAAGGAAGAGCTGAACGAATACGGCGGCCGGTCCGAGGCGTTCCGGATGTTCGGTCTGGGCGAGATGATCTATTTCCAGAAGGGCGCGGCCTTCGGCAAGCACGACTATGGCAACGCCTATGTCGGCGAGGAGTTCGTGCGCCGGGTCTGGGGCCGCCAGTTCGAGATCCTTGAGATCAAGGACGAATACAAAGAGCTGGAGCAGATGGCCGTCATCATGCGCAAACCGGAGTAACCGGGCAATTGCGGGCCGCCGGGCGCCTGGGTGCCCTGCGACATTTCCTGCCCTTGCCGGTGCCGTCGCCGTGGGCAAGATGCGCGGCATGATCCCGCCCCGCTTTCCCGTCTCTGACACCCAGATCGCCTCAGTCGTGGCCGAATTCTATGCCTGCATCCGCGAACACCCCGGTCTTGGCCCGGTCTTCGCCTCCCATGTCACCGACTGGCCGGCGCATGAGGCGAAGATCGCCAGCTTCTGGCGCAACGCCATCCTGTTCGAGCGCGGCTATGACGGCAACCCGATGGCGGTGCATCGCGCGGCGGGGAACGTGCGGCCGGGCATGTTCGACATCTGGCTGGGGCTGTTCGATTCGGTCCTGCGGCGGCAGTTGCCGCCCGAGCCGGCGGCGCAATGGTCAGAACTGGCCCACCGCATCGGCCGCGGTCTGCGCTTTGGACTGGCCGAGCCGGAGCAGGGCCCGCCGTCACTTCGCTGAGATGATCGCCGCTGCCGGGGTGGCAGGCATGGGCCGAACCGCCCCGTCATCGCGCATCAGGTCTTCGATGAACAGGCTGAGCAATTGCGGGCGGCCGCTGACCCCCGCCTTGCGGTAGATCGCATTGGTCTGCGCCTTGACGGTGCCTTCGCTGGTATTGCGCAGCCGGGCAATATCGGCCGTCGACATGCCCTTGATCGCAAACAGCGCCACGTCGCGTTCAGCGGCGGTCAACCGCCACTCGGCTAAGCGCTCTTCCAGCAGATCGTTGAAGGCACCCGACGCCCGACGCAGACTTTCCTCGGCCCTGTGCCGGTCACGCAACGCGCGGTGCAGGGCCAGGCCGCCCAGAACAAGGCCGATGATCAGACCGAAAGCCGCGCCAACCTCCAGAAGCTCGCGCAGTTCCCAGGGCATCGGGCCGATCGGCAGACCCAGAACCGAGGCAAGGATGTCGGACACGAAGAACAGGGCGCAGGCAGCCTGCACCACGAACAGCCCGGCCAGAACCCAGGGGCTCCTCACTCTTGCCCCCGCCTATCGGCGACGCGCGGATCAACCCTTTTCGCCGCCATCACCGCCCTTGCCACTGTTGTCGCCGTCGTCCTTGCCACTGTCGTCGCTGCGGTCCTTGCTGCCGTCCTTGCCGCTGTCCTCTCCACCACCGTCGTCGCTGCCGCCATTGTCGGTGCTTCCGCCACCATTGTCGCTTCCGCCATCGTCATAGCTGTCGCTGTCGGGCCCGCCCGAAACCCAGAGGTCGCGCAGGATTTCCCCTGTCACCGGATTCAGCACGATTTCGCGTTCGCCATTGCCCTTGGCAGCGCGAATGCGCACCCGGCCAAGGAATGTCCGGTCGACGCTGATGATCCGGTAGCCACCCTTCTTCAACCGCCGAACGACGTCATCCGACAGATCGGAGGCATAGGCCGCAGGGCCGATGGCCAGTGCCGCAGTCAGCGCCAAAAGGAAAGATCTGCGCCTCATCGAGGGTCTCCGGTTTCAGGTCCGCGCAGCGGGATCATCGCGCAGGCACGACACCCCGGCAAGACCGGGATGCCGTTGGAGCGAGGCGCCGCTCAGTTGTCTTTGCCGCTGTCATGGTTCGTGCCGCTGTCGTGGTCCGTGCCGCTGTCGTGGTCCGTGCCGCTGTCGTGGTCCGTTCCGCTGTCATGGTCCGTGCCACTGTCGTCGTTGCCGGTGCCAGTGTCCGTACCAGTGTCGGTGCCACCATGGTCATCGCCGCCATTGTCGCCCACGCCGACATCGCTGCCATTGTCATCCGATGTGCCCGAGACATCGACGAAGTCGCGGTCCCGCGTGCGCACCTGCACGCCGGTGCGTGCCTGTTCTGCGGCCGAGGCAGCGCCGGTTTCGGTCCTCAGGACCTGACCGGTGGCAATGTCGATCACGGTCTCGACCTTGGTGGTGCCTTTCACGGCTTCGACCTTGATCTGGTTCGGGCCCTGTTTGACCTCGATCCAGGAATAGCCTTCGGCTTGCAGGTCCGCGACCACCTGGTCGGTGGTCACCGCCGCAAACGCCATGCCGCCCGAAAGGATCAACGCCGCCGTCATCAGTTTGAACCTGGTCGTCATCTTCATGGGTTTCCCTCTTCTTGTCAGGGGCAGAGTCCGTCTTGGCCCGGCCCGATGGGGTGCCGCGCAATCGGCGACAGGGGCAGACAAGCAGCAATCCGACAGCGGGAATATTGCCCCAGGGTTTAGGGCCAGCGCCATAGGCACCCGGCTTAGGGGCCTAAACTGCGGTTTACGACCTGGGTCCAAGGCCCGGAAACCCGCCGCCACAAAAGCGAAGGCCCCGCGCGACTGGCGCGCAGGGCCCTGATCTGGCGTTGGTTTCTGGAAAATCCGTTGGTCAGGCCTTCACGTCCACGCCGAGGTTCTTGGCCACGGTGAAGATGTCCTTGTCGCCACGCCCGCACATGTTCATCACGATGATATGCTCTTTGGGCAGCTTCGGCGCGATCTTCATCACATGCGCCAGCGCATGGCTTGGCTCCAGCGCGGGGATGATTCCCTCCAGGGCACAAGACAGCTGGAACGCCTCCAGCGCCTCGGCATCGGTGATGGAAACATATTGCGCGCGGCCCACGTCGTGCAGCCAGGAATGCTCGGGCCCGATGCCGGGGTAATCCAGACCTGCGCTGATCGAGAAGCCTTCCAGGATTTGCCCGTCAGGGTCTTGCAACAGATAGGTGCGGTTGCCGTGCAGCACGCCGGGGCGGCCGCCGGTCAGGCTGGCGCAATTCTGCATCCGGTCATCGACGCCCTTGCCACCGGCCTCGACCCCGATGATGTTCACCGATGGATCGTCAAGGAACGGAAAGAACAGGCCCATCGCGTTCGATCCGCCACCGATGGCGGCAATGACCGTGTCGGGCAGGCGCCCCTCGCCTTCCTGTTCGGCCAGTTGCCAGCGCACCTCCTTGCCGATGATCGACTGGAAGTCGCGCACCATGGCCGGATAGGGGTGCGGCCCGGCAACGGTGCCGATGCAATAGAAGGTGTCGCGCACATTGGTGACCCAGTCGCGCAAGGCGTCGTTCATCGCATCCTTGAGGGTGCCGCGACCACTGGTCACCGGAATGACCTCGGCCCCCAGAAGCTTCATGCGAAAGACGTTGGGGGCCTGGCGTTCCACGTCATGCGCGCCCATGTAAACCACGCATTTCAGCCCGAACTTGGCGCAGACGGTGGCGGTGGCGACGCCATGCTGGCCCGCGCCGGTTTCGGCGATGATGCGGGTCTTGCCCCTGCGGCGGGCCAGGATGATCTGGCCCAGGACGTTGTTGATCTTGTGCGCGCCGGTGTGGTTCAACTCGTCGCGCTTCATGTAGACCTTGGCGCCGCCAAGATGCCGGGTCAGCCGCTCGGCATGGTAAAGCGGCGAGGGGCGGCCAACGTAGTGCTTCCAGAGGTCATCCATCTCGGCCCAGAAGGCCGGATCGGTCTTGGCATGTTCATAGCGCGCCTCCAGTTCCAGGATCAGTGGCATCAGCGTCTCGGAAACGAATCGCCCGCCAAAGATGCCGAACCGCCCGGCCTCGTCCGGCCCGGTCCTGTAGCTGTTGGTTCCATCTTCGGCCATGGCGCTCTCCTCGTCTGACCTGACGGGTGTAGCGCCCCTTGCGGGCGGCGAAAAGGGGGCGCAGTCCGCTCGTCGCTTGCGCGCCTCCCCCCTTGGGATTTTTCCGGGCGATTCCGCACTTGGCGTACCCAGGCGCTACACCTTTGTCTGAGAGGTTGCAAAAGAGTACGCGCCCCATTCATCCTGCCGCCGCGCCGAGTTCCACGACGAAGAAGCCGACTCTGCATAGGTTGAAGCGCGTTTGGCCAAACGGTCGTGTGTGGCCGCACTGTGGAGAGGCAGAGCGCATCAGCAAGATGGGCGGCAAGTCCACCGCATCCGCAAATCCATGCGCGATGATGGCAACGCGGATTTCAGCGCGGGCGGCGGCATGGTCGAGGTTGACAAAACCATCATCGGCACTCGGTTCAAGATGTCCAAGCCTGGCCGTGGCGGCGCGCATG
>JBATAV010000257.1:0-8560 GCA_049662025.1 Paracoccaceae bacterium
GAACGGCCGAAGCCGCGCAATTTGTTCGTCTGTAAGCCAGAAAAGATTGCGCATCTTGCCCCCCATATACTCGCGGCCTTGAATCACGCAGGCGCAGCGGTCTCAAGCGGATCATTGGGTCCTGAGCGTAGGGGCCGCCGCCCGCCATGGTGCTCGAACCAATAGCGCAACATGGCTCGATATTCCGCATCCGTGAACTTCTGATCCGACAGCGGACCCAGGCAATCAATGCGCTGCCTGGTCACTTGGTGGAGTTCGGTGAGGTGGTTCCCAAAGGGGCGGCGAACATTTCCAGACTGATCGCTCTGGTCGAGGACACTGGAACACCCCTGCCTGAAATGGCCCGTGGGATCCTGAGCATTCTGCTCGCGACGTTGTCTCAGCTTGGCGAGAAGATCGCCGCCCTTGATGGCGAAATAGAACGCCGTGCCCAAGAGGATGCGACTGCGCGTCGACTGATGACAATCCCCCCTCTCGGGCAAGTAAACATGCCCTGCCGGCCAACGGGTTATTGGCCCATTGATCGCCAAGATGTGATCCCCGAAAGCGTCCTCGTTTATGGTTAGAGTTTTTCCGCCAGATTTTCCTTGGCTGGGAGAGGAGCGGAAACGCATGAAGGCGCCGAAGTTCACGTACGCGCAGAAGGCGTTCATCATTAAGCGAGGCGAAGAAGGCACGACGGCTGCCGAGATTTTCCGCAAGGCCGGGATCAGCTTGGCGACCTACTTCAATTGGAAGAAGAAATACGCAGGTATGTTGCCGACGGACATGAAGCGGCTGCGCGAGTTGGAGGACGAGAATTCCCGGCTGAAGAAGATCGTGGCTGACCATCGTGATGATAGTGGTCTTCCTGATTGAAGGCATCGTCTCGATTCTACTGGGCCCGAGGATGAGCGCGCGCCTGAAGAATTGGGGCTGGATGATATTCAGCGGTATGTGCCCGCTGATCGCGGGCGTTGACATCCTGATCGGTTGGCCGCAAACGGCGGTCTGGACGCTTGGCCTGCTTCTCGGGGTTAATTTTCTTTCGACCGGGCTTTCGCTTATCATGCTGGGGAAAACAGCGAAAGAACCCGCACATGACCAGATCTGTTCCCTCCGATTCCATACGGCGGCCTGTTTGCCATATCTGCGGGCAGGCGTTTCCCGCGTCGAAAATGCGGCCCTGGATCTCGGTGCGGCCGGGCGTTTCGGACCTGATCGCGCAAGTCGCCCCCGGCTGGGCCGAGGGCAGACATATCTGCAAGCCCGACCTCGCCCGGTTTCGTCGACAGTATGTCGAGCAATTGCTTCAGGATGAACGCGGCGAACTGGGCGAACTCGACCGGCAGGTGATTGCGAGTATGGAAGCCGGGCAGTTTGTCACACGCAATCCCACAGAAGAGATCGAGCGGAAATCCACATTCGGCGAACGCACCGCGGACAAGGTTGCAGAATCTGGCGGCAGTTGGACGTTCATCATTGCCTTCACGGTTGTCCTGATCGCCTGGATCACGCTCAACGTCATCGGGCTTGGCGCCAGGCCCTTCGACCCTTACCCGTTCATTCTGCTGAACCTGGTTCTGTCCTGCCTTGCGGCGATGCAGGCCCCCGTCATCATGATGAGTCAGCGCCGGCAGGAGATCAAGGATCGTCTGCGTGCCGAAAACGACTATCGCGTGAACCTCAAGGCCGAACTCGAAATCCGCCAGTTGCACGAAAAGATCGACCACCAGCTTGCCCGTCAATGGGAGAAGCTCGCCGAGTTGCAGCAGATACAGATCGAATTGCTGGAGGAAAACTCCGATGGCCGCCGCTGAAAGCGTGCGGCCTCAGGACAGGTTGCTGCGGATCATCGAACACCCTGCGGTCAAGATCGCAATTCCTCTTCTGATTGCCGTGATTGCCGTTTTCGTCCTGCACAAGCTGGCGTCGCATGTGAAATGGGTCGATGTGAAAGCCGACCTCGCGGCGGCCCCCCTTGTGTCGTTGCTCAAGGCGCTCGGCTGCACCGCCCTCAGTTTCACCGGGATCGCATTCTATGATGCGCTGGCAGTCCGCTCGGTCGCGCCGGGGAAAGTTCCTTTCCGCATTGCGGCACTAGCCGGGTCCGCAGGTTACGCCATTTCCGGATTGCTGGGGGTTTCCTACCTGACGGGCACTGCCGTTCGATACCGCATCTATTCGGCTTTCGGCCTCGATCTGGCCTCGGTCGCGGCGGTCATTGCGGTTTCCTGGAGTGGCTTTCTGTCGGGACTGGCGCTTGTCTTCGGGAGTCTTCTTGCCTTCCATCCCAGCGGCCTGAGCCTGGTCCTACCCATTTCGCCCATGGTCGAGACGGGTATCGGAACAGTGATTCTGGCTGCATTGACCTTTTATCTAATCTGGCTGAAAACCGGCCAGCGGCAGCTGAAAGCGGGTGGCTTTGCATTTTCCCTTCCGGGCGCAACTCTGGGGATCGGACTGACGGGGGCAGGATTGCTCGATCTCGCTGGCGCCGCCATGACGTTGTACGCCCTGATGCCCAGCGACGCAGCGCAGAACCTGCCCTGGTTCTTCACCATCTATTTCGCTGCAGTCGGTCTGGGCATCCTCAGCCATTCACCCGGTGGCCTGGGCGTCTTCGAGGCGACAATCATCGCCGGGCTAAGCGCCTCGGGCCGGTCAGACGTTCTGGCAGCACTTGTGCTCTATCGGGTGATCTACACGATACTTCCCTTCATTGCCGCGACCACGGGTCTGGGCCTGATGATGGGCATCGAGCGCAGGACAGAACTGACCGGCGGCGCCCAGGTGGTCTGGCGCGCGTTCCGCCCGTTGGTTCCGCCTGTCGCTGCCGGAATTGCCTTGTTGGCAGGAATGATTTTGTTGGTCTCGGGTAACCTGCCCGCCGAAGAGTCGCGTCTCGGGGTGCTGCGCGAGTTTTTGCCGCTGTCCTTCATCGAAGCGTCCCACCTTGCAGGCAGCATCGCCGGACTCTTGCTGATCGTCGTCGCGCGCGGGCTCTACCGAAAGCTCTATCGGGCCTGGGTCGTGGCGATGGGGTTGCTTGCCATCGGGCTGGTCGCTTCAGTGTTGATCGAGCCCGACTGGAAAGAGGCCCTGTCGATGCTGATCACCCTCGCCGTGCTTGGAGTGTTCCGCCCGGCCTTCTACCGCGCCGAGGCCACATCGGTATTTCGGCTGAACGGAACCTGGGTCGTCAGCATCCTTGCCCTTATGGCGGCGGTGTTCTGGATCGGGCTCTTCGCCCATTCCCATGTGCCTTACCGCAATGCCTTATGGTGGGATTTTACCTGGCACGGCGATGCCTCGCGCTTTCTGCGTGCCAGCCTTGCCGGGGCCGTCGTTCTGTCCGGGATCGCATTCAATTCCCTGATGATCGGCAAGGTCGACAGACAGTTGCCAGAGCCGATTCCAGACGCGGTGCGCAAGCTGGTGGCCGAAAGCCCGGACACCGAGGCCGGCATCGCGCTGATGGGTGACAAGGCATTCCTTCTTGCCAAGGACGGCAGCGCCTTCATCGCTTATGCCGATACCGGTCGCTCGCTGATAGCCAAGGGCGATCCAGTGGGCGATCCCAAAGCGGGCAAAAAGCTTGCCTGGAACCTGCGTGAACTGGCAGACCAACAGGGCAAACGTTGCGCCTTCTATGCGGTCTCGCCTGCCTATCTGCCAACATTCCTCGACCTCGGCCTGTCGCTCCTGAAAATCGGCGAGGTGGCACGGGTCGACCTGCGCGGCTTCACGCTGGATGGCCCGGCCCGAAAGGATCTCCGTCAAGCGCGCAACCGCGCCCTGCGTGACGGGTTCGCGTTCGAGGTGATCCCGGCCACCGAACTTGCGCCGATCATGGCAGAGTTGCGCGCAATCTCGGACGCCTGGCTTGCCAACAAGCAGGGCGGGGAAAAGGGCTTTGCCCTCGGAGCGTTCGAGGAAGACTATATTGCCAATTTCGATGTGGCCGTGCTTCGAAGCAGCGCGGGCGAGATCGTAGCCTTTGCGAACATCTTCAAGGGTGCCAATCTGCATGAGCTGTCGCTCGACCTGATGCGCTACCGTCCTGATAGCCCCGGCTTTGCCATGGACGCCCTGTTTGCCGACCTCATGCTCTGGGGGGCGGCGAAAGGCTATCGCTTGTTCTCGCTGGGGTCTGCACCCTTCTCGGGAATCGAGAACCGCCAGCTTGCCCCGATATGGAACCGCATCGGTGGCTTCGTCTACGAACACGGTGAGCACTTCTACAATTTCGAAGGGCTGCGCGCGTTCAAGGAAAAGTTCGGCCCGGAGTGGAGCCCAAATTATCTGGCCTGCCCCGGCGGGCTGGCGGCACCGCAAATCCTGTATGAAGTCAACGTCCTGATCTCGGGTGGGCTTCGCGGTCTGGTCAAAAAGAGGGCATGACATGATTGTCAATTTCGAAACCCACGCCTCGAACGAACGCACCTTCCTGTCCTGGGTGCGCACCGCGGTCGCCATCGTTGGCTTCGGGCTGGCAACGGCGCGGCTTGGCAACCAGCCGTCGCCGCTCTGGTCCGAAATGCTGATGCTGGGATCAGGGGCTGCGGTGATCGTTCTTGCCTGGGCCAGGATGCGGCATGTGCGCAAGCGGATCGACAACCCTGACCGTCTGCCGGACGACTCGGCCCCGGCCGAGTTGTTTCTGCTGCTGTTGCTTGCCGCGCTATTTGTTCTCCTGGGGAGCTTCGCGGTCCATGTCCATTGAGATCGACAGAGCCTCTATGGCCCGACACCGCACCGCAACATCTATCCGTCGGCTGCGGTTCACCATCCTGTTTCTGGCCATGATGCTTTTTGCCAATCTGTTTGCGGGAAGCTTGGCGTTTACCCTACCACGGCAGATGCTGGCAGACTGGGGCATCGGACATGACTCTCTGCTGTTGGGCGAGGTCTTCCGCCTGATCACCGGCATCTTCCTGTCACACGATCCCGATATGTTCATCCGGCAGACCGTCTTCGCGGCAGCGGTCATCGGATACACTGAACGGAGACGGGGACCGGTCCGCGCGGCTCTGCTGTTCTTCAGCCTCGATATCACAGGCACGGTGATATTGCTTGCTTGTGTCGGATGTGCGGTGGGGGTGGTCGACCTGAGGTCGACGAATGATGTCGGCATGTCGATTGGTGGTTTCGGTCTGATCGGGGTGGCCATCGCGGAATGGCGAGGCAAATGGCTGTTGCTGGCCGCACTCCTGCTGACCATCGCCGTAAAATTTGCCACTTCGCCCGATCTGCTGGCCGATGGTGGCCATGTCCTGGCGCTGTTTTCGGGTTTTGTTCTGGGTGGGCTCTTGCCATGCCCGCAGCCGAGCGTCTCAGTAGAGGGCGGCAATGCCCGATAACAGCTCATTTAACGAAAAGGCCGTCGCCACAGCCGCTGCAGCAGCGGCGCGCAAAGGGATGCTACCCATCCTTCTGCGTTTCTCGCCAGTTGCGCAACACCGGCACGCACCCCGTACACGCTTGCCGACCATCTGGTGGCAACCGTTCCCGGCTACAGGGACATCAGGTTCTACGCCGACATGCCGCAATCCGAGCTTGCAGCGCAACGCGATCACATGTTGCCACGCGGCTCCGGGTCGGACAGGCGGCAGACCTGGCTTGTGCTGTCGGCCGGCGGGGCCATTGCCGCCTCGGACGCACCCGACAAGCTGCGGCTCATCGGTGACGTGCTGGAGGCCTCGGCAAGCATTCCGGCGATCTTTCCCCCTGTCCGGGTCGCCGCGGCGGCGAATGGAACCCGGTTCGAAGAGTTGCATGCGGATGGTGGCGCAATCCGGCAACTCTATCTCTTCCCTGACGCTTTCTTCGCCGATCCGAAGCTGGGCGGCCTCAAACCCGACATCTATGTCGTCGTAAACGCGGAACTCGCCCCAAGTTTCAGCGTAACCCCGCAGCAATCCATTCGGATAGCGGAGCGGGCGCTGGCCTCGCTTGAAAAATCCAGCGCTACGCGCAGCGTTGCCGAGTTGGCCGAATTTGCCCGACCTGGCAACGCAACATTCAGATTGGTTTTCATCGACCGCGCGATTCCGGCGGACAGGAAGATTGCCTTTGATCCGAACTTCATGCAGCGCGCTTTTGCCTTGGGGCAAAGCATGGGGCGGGCGGGTCTGTGGGAATTTTCCCCCAGGTCGGGACCGACCTGCTGCAGGAAGAATGATGGCTGATCAGCCGGGCTTGACCTTGAAGTCCGTCGAGTCTCTGGGGCCACCCCTTGCCTTGCTGCCGGGCCTGCCGCTTTTCCTGATCTCGGTCTGCGCGATGGAGCGCAGCAGCCTACTTGTCCCGGACGGGCCGATTGCTGCTGTAGGTTCCGGCCTGAATGAGGATCGCCATCCTGTCGGTTTTCGTTCCGGTGCCCATGCTGCTGTCGGGATCGGGCTGGATGCCTACGTCCTGGTCGGTGGTCCGGACAAGTCGTTTGTGCTGTAACCCATCAGCATTTCAGCACAGGAAAGTGCGGGACTTGCCGCAGGTGTTGACGACCTCGGCCTCACCTACGAAGGTGACGTCACCACCTGAGTGTGGCACAATCGCAGTAGATCCCGACCGGGGTCGTCCGCGAAACGTAGCCTTTCAATCAAGCCGCCGTCGGTGTCTTTCTGTCTGTCGTCGCGGCCGACTGCAGGCGCCTTGGCGGCCAGCGACCGCCGGGCGCTGGAGTGCAGATCCTGGTACAGTCGGATAAATACATGCCGGTTTCGAAAGTAGGTAGCCGCCCCCTCGTCCGTCTGCTGCGCAGTCGGGCGACGCCGCTGATCGTGGCTACCGCCCTTTTGATGGAGAATCTCGACTCCAGTGTCCTGTCAACATCGCTGCCGCAGATCGCTCGCGATCTGGCCACCGATCCGATTCACCTGAAACTGGCGCTCACCTCCTATCTTCTGGCGCTGGCGATCTTTATCCCGGCGTCGGGTTGGGCGGCGGACCGGTTCGGGGCTCGGCGGCTGTTTCGGCTTGCCATCGTGGTCTTTGCCCTTGGCTCCATCGCCTGCGCTGCGTCGAACGCGCTGACCAGCCTTGTCGCGGCGCGGATTCTGCAAGGGATCGGGGGGGCGATGATGGTGCCGGTCGGCAGGCTGATCGTGCTGCGCGCGACGCCCAAGTCCGGGTTGGTCAATGCACTTGCATGGTTGACTGTTCCGGCGCTGATCGGCCCTGTCATGGGGCCACCATTGGGCGGTTTCATCACAACCTATTTTGACTGGCGCTGGATCTTCTGGATCAACATTCCAATCGCAATCACTGGGGTCGTGCTGGTCTCGGCCTATATCCCCAAGGTGCCGCCGACCTCGGTCGCCCGGTTCGATGCGCTCGGCTTCTGGCTTATCGGGCCGGGCCTTGCACTGCTGCTGTCTGGCGTGACTCTGGCCGGGCTGGGGCTGGCGTCGTGGATATGGCTGACGCTGGCCGTGCTGGTCGGCGCAGCGCTCGTCGCCGCCTATGTGCGCCACGCATTGCGCACCGATACCCCGCTTGTCGATCTGCGGCTTCTGCGGCTTCCGACATACCGGATCGCGGCGGTCGGTGGAACGCTGTTCCGGCTGGGGGGCGGAGCGTTGCCCTTCCTGCTGCCCCTGATGTTCCAGATCGGTTTCGGCCTGACCGCGTTCCAGTCGGGCCTGATGACGTTTGCTTCGGGGCTTGGGGCGATCCTGATGACGTTCATCGCACAGCCAATCCTGCTTCGCTTTGGCTTTCGGCGGGTTTTACTGGTCAACGCAGCAATTTCGGCCGGGTTCCTTCTGGCCCCCGCCGCGTTCACGCCGCAAACGCCCTATCTGCTTATGGTTGCCACTCTGTTCTGCGGCGGTATCTGCCGATCCTTGCAATTCACCAGTATCAATGCGCTGTCCTATTCCGAAGTCGATGGCAGTCACATGGGCAGCGCGACCAGTTTCAATTCGGTCCTGCAACAACTTTCGGCGGCAACCGGCATCAGCCTTGCCGCTTTCGGACTTGAGGCGATGCAACAGCTATACGGCGGCGCGACCATCGAACTTGCGCATTTCCCGGCCGTTCTTGCGGGGCTCGCCATCCTTTCGTGCAGTTCCGCCGTCTGGTTCGCAAGGCTGACACCTGCGTCGGGAAACGAGGTTCTGAACTCCGGGACCTGAGCCTTGACGCCAAGGCCGGCGGCACGGGCCTTTCCGAATCGCAGCACGTTATTGGCCAGTGCGACCCGCGATTGGGAGGGTCCGGGTTCGGTATCTGCTTGCCGATTGGCGCACCCTTTCCGTTGGACTGTACCAAACTCCTGGGCTCGATGCATTGTGGCTTTCGTTCCCGGCGGCGTGGTAGCGCTTGATCTCCACGGGTCAAGGCGCAGCGGCAGAATCATGCCGGAAAGCTGGCGATACTGCTGAAGGTGCGGTCCCGCAAAGTTGTGTACCGCCATTTTCTCAACCGGGTAGTGTCGGACGAATACAGGCACACCCCGGATTTCCGGGTGCGGCTGTAGCGGCTATCATATGACCATGTTGCAGGGCCGTTGCGGCAAGAATCCAGTTTGATCGCGCTGTTTTTCTGACATTGTCATGGCGCAACTTCACGACAG